>CAYQRU010000134.1:0-8704 GCA_964419945.1 uncultured Bacteroidales bacterium
TGGGTAAAACAGCAAAAGCAGGCTGTTCGCCTGTAAAAGCAAAAAACCCCGCCGGGATTTACCTGGGCGGGGTTTTTTCATGGTGTGAATTCTTCCCGTATATGGAGAGTTATGCAAGCTGATATCAGCACTTTATAACAATGGCTGATATTTTTCGCAAAAATAATTATGCAATCATTGATTATCATCACAAAATAGCTTATATTCGCAGCCCCTATTCCGGAAGAAAATACCAACATGCCATGGGCAGTTCCTTCCCTATATACCATTCATTATCGCCTTGATTTACAGTGTTTTGCCATTATTGGTTCTTCATCTCAATCATATAGCCATTCCTTTATTATGTATCACCAAAATTTAAAAATTATGAAAAAGTTGTTACTGTGTCTGACTTTATTGCTGCTATGGGCAGGAAGCTCATGGGGGCAGGTAAGTATTTATTCATTTGCAAGTTCTTCAGGAACCTACACCCCGATCACCGGAGGCACGGTTCTTAAAGATGGAACAACATCTATGGATAGCTGGGTTTCAGCAGCCATTACAATTCCATCATTCACTTTTAATGGTGTGGAATATACTACAGCGTATGTGACTTCAAACGGACTGCTTAATCTGGGAGGTTCTGCTCCGGGATCAACAGTTTACACGGCTATCAGTACTACAACCGGTTCAGGCATTTCAATATGCCCCTTTAATGCTGATCTTGATGATGCCACCAATTCTGCCTTATCTGAAATCAGATGGGAATATGTCGGTAATGAGATCGTTTTTCAATGGCAACAAGTCAAAAGGTATGGGTCAACAATTGTTGAAAACTTTGATATGCAGGTCCGGTTAAATACATCGAATGGCAATGTTGTATTTGTTTACCAGTTGAATACAGGACCTGGAACAGGTACCTCTTACCAACCCCAGGTTGGCATCAGAACTTCTCTTACAGATTACAACAACCGGCTGGTATCAACCGGAACTGAGAATTGGGATACATCTTTGCCCGGAACGGCTAACAACAATACATGCAGGTTTACTGCCACCGAACCGGCGAAAAACTTTACCAGCGGATTGACTTACACTTTTACTCCACCTCCTCCCGGAACACCTCTTCCACCCACCGATCCCTCTCCTGCCAATGCGGCTATCGAGGTGCCCATCAATGGCAATCTCACCTGGACATTTGGAGCTAACTCCGTTACCTATGATCTTAAGCTCGGACCGGCAGGTAATATGGTTCAGGTAGTTACCGGCGCAAGTGTAGGTGCAAAAGGATCTTATGCCTATTCAGGGCTGGCAAATTCAACTGTGCATCAATGGCAGGTGATTGAACACAACGGGGATCTGACTACCAATGGTCCGGTATGGAATTTCACGACCGCCTGCTCTCCCTACAGTGTACCTGTTACAGAAAACTTTGACGGGGTAACTGTAATTCCACCTGGCCTGCCTATTTGCTGGAATAAAATTGTTTACCACCCAACAAGCACTTTTCCATATTGTGAAACAACCACCCTGACCACACCCAACAGTGCACCCAACCATGTGAGAATGTACAATTCCTCTACTTTCAGTGCTGATGCCGTTATTATGCTTATCTCTCCACCCATTTCTGAATCAATCAATACATTGCGTGTGAGCTTCTTTGGAAAAAGCGGAGCAAGTGCTACCAGTATTCTGATTGGTGCAATGACTGATCCAGGTGATGCAGCCACTTTTACGTTGATCGAAGAAGTGGCATTGACATCCACATATCAGCTTTACACAAGCATATTAAGTTCCTATGCCGGAGCAGGGCAGTATATTGCATTCAAACACAGTAACACGGTAGCTACACGTTATATTTACCTGGATGACATTACAATCGAAGAGTTACCGTCCTGCCTTGAACCTACAGGGCTCTTTGCAGATAACCTGACAATTTCTTCTGCACGGCTTAACTGGACCGAGAACAACACTCCACCAGCTTCTTCCTGGGATATAGAATTGGGTCCTGCCGGTTTCACACCTACAGGCGTACCTACCCAGGCCGGAGTTACCAATCCTTATATTTATACTGGCCTTAATCAACAGACAGCCTACGACTTTTATGTTAGGTCCGATTGTGGATCCAAAACCGATAGCCCCTGGGCAGGCCCGGCAACTTTTCAGACCACGGCTCCACCCCTGAGCGGCATTTACACGATAAACAGCACTTTACCCACCGGTGGAACGAATTTTACCAGTTTCAATGATTTTGCCACAGCAATTGGTTTAGGCGGGCCTTCCGGAGCGGTGATAGTGAATGTGGTTGCCGGAACAGGTCCTTACACAGAACAGGTGATACTGGGTGAATTACCCAACAGCAGTGCAGTGAATACGCTAACCATCAATGGTAATGGTGAAACCCTTCAATATTTATCATCCAATACCAATGAGCGGGCTACTTTAAAGATGAACGGTACAGATTACGTTACCATCAATAATCTGATCTTTAAATCACTCGGCACTACCACCTCTGAATATGGGTTTACGGTGCAATTGATGAATAATGCCGATTACAACACCTTTACCGACTGCCAGTTTATTACTGATGCTACTACCTCCAGTTCAAACTATGCTGCCTTTGTTACCAGTAACAGTGCTACTGCTGCAACAAGTTCAGGGCTGGCTGCCAGCTACCTGACCGTTGACAACTGTACTGCAATAGGCGGTTATTACTGCCTCGTCGTCAACGGACCAACCAGCGCGCCATATTCCACGGGGAACATAATCACTAATAATGAGGTGAAAGATTTCTATTCGTATGGTTTATATATCCGTGGCCAATACAATTCGTTGTTTGAGAAAAATGAAATTTCACGGCCCAACAGGACCCTGATATCCACCGCATACATGCTTTACCTTACCCAGGATATGAGCGCCTGTAAGATCATCAATAATCATATATTCAGTTTTGCAGGTAATGCAACTTCCACGAGCACGGCATACGGAGTGTACGGTACTTCCGTTTCATCTGATGCTGTTGAGCGACTGTTGATTGCCAACAATATCATTTACGGATATGCCGGAATGAACGGAACACAATACGGGATTTATTTCGGTACGCTGGCCGATGCCTGCAGTGCCAGAATGTATCATAACAGCATTTCCGTTGACCATGTTACACATAGCGGTTCCAGTACGATCAGGGGTATTTATCACTCAGGCATTGGTGCAAACCTTGATATCAAAAACAATGTTGTATCTGTAACTTCAAACTCTACGGGCGCCAAGCATTGCCTCTATTTTCTGAGCACTGCCAATATTACCTCGGATTACAATGTGTTATTCATGGGAGCTACTGCCGGAACCAATAATACCGGATACTGGAACTCAACTGATTATGCAGGATTGGCCGACTGGCAGACCCAGGGATTTGACTTGAATGGCATGGCTGTGGATCCATCATTTACGACTCCTTTGCTTACTCCTCAAAATCCTGCTATCAATGATGCCGGTACCAACTTGCTGGCATTTGTTCCAGAAGACTACAATGGAGTCGCTCGCACGGCAACACCCGATCCCGGGGCCATTGAATTTGATCCTCCCTCATGCGCTCCTCCGGGAAACCTGGCAGTTTCGTCCATAACCAAAACAACCGCTGATTTGAGTTGGACTGTCGGTGGTGAAGAAGACGAATGGCATATCATATACGGGGCTACCGGGTTTAATCCTGTCAGTGAAGGAACTCTTATAACGGGGATTCTGACTGATACATATACACTTACAAATCTTACCCCCCTCGATTATTACGACGCTTATGTCAGAGCTGACTGCGGGTCGAAAGTTGTGAGTCAATGGACTGGTCCTGTTTCATTCCGTACATTGGGAGACCCCATGGCAGGCGATTATCTTGTTGGGGTGTCTTCGTTTAAAGAAGCAACCGGTAAAAGCATCACTTTTACTGCAAGAACAAGGATGGTAGAGGAAGTTATGACACTGAATGAGTTTTATCTGCATCCTGAAAAATATGAAACAGCAAGTCCTGAAGTCAGAATCGCAGAAGATGGTACAGTCATTTCAGAAACGATTGATGATCCTGGTATTCCCGGAGATGTTCAAGTGGTTGTTTCGTACGAACAAACTTATTATGTGCCACAGATCAATGGAATTGAATACAGCGGAGTGCTTTATCAGCCTTTTGAAGGGCAGGAAAAAGACGGAATCAGGGGTGTTTTTGCCACCATCACAGCCGCAATGGCAGATGCAGCGTTCAGAGGTGTTTCTGGGGCAGTGCGGTTCCTGCTTACCGATGCCACCTACCCCGGCGAAACATTTCCAATCGTCCTGGCACCTGTAACAGGAATGTCGGCATCCAACACCATCAGTATTCTTCCGAATACAGGAGTTACATCATTGATCACTTATGCCCATAATCTGCCCATTATCAGATTTTCAGGTTCTTCCTATTACATGCTTGATGGCAGGCAAAATGGGGTAAGTAATCCGGGATCGTTAACAATACAAAATACCAATAATTCCTCAGCAGGGCATGTGATCCAATTGATTGACGGATCTACCTACAATCAACTCAACTATTTGATTCTGAGCAGTGGCGGGGCATCCACTTCAGGTAACGGAGTGATCAATTTCTCCACATCTGCTACCAACCCTGCCGGGAATTCCAACAACCTGGTAAAAGGCTGTGAATTGATTGGAGGAAGATCCGGAATCCTGATGTCGGGCACAGCAGCCAATCCCAACCTCAACAACCTGATTGAAGGATGTAAAATCCGTGATTTTGGATTTGCAGGAGTCTGGGTTTCTTCGAACACCAACAATACGACAATCAGCAATAATGAATTGTTCAATTCGACAGCTGGTATTGCAGTTGCTCACTCAGGGATAAATGTTGCCACTGCTGGCGGAGTGAATAATATTTCCGGTAATAAGATTTACGATCTGCAAAACACGGCAGCCACAAGTATTCGTGGTATAACCATGACTGGTGCCGCAGGTTCGGTATGGAATATTTACAATAACTTTTTCTCTTTCAGGCAGGATAATGGAACGAAAACATCCATCTACGCCTTTCAAAATTCAGGTACAACTCAGTTAACTGTCAATTTTTACTACAATTCCATTTACCTTGCCGGAACGCATACAGGTGGAACAGCAGGTCAGATCATTTCCTGTGGTTTTGTAAAAGGAAATTCCGGTACCACAGCAACGCACAACATCAAGAACAATATTGTTGTAAATATCAGAAGCGGTGGTACTTCCGGCACCTTCCATACCGGAACTTTCATTGGTAATATTGCCGGAAATATGGATGTGGATTATAATGTTCACTGGGCAGATAATGGAGTGACTACCTGGCATGCCGGCTGGGCCGGTACAATTTACAGTGCGATAGCTGATTACAAGGCTGCTGCTGCACCTCATGAACAAAAGGCAATATTTAAGAACACCAATTTCGTATCTGCTACCGACCTTCACCTTACCGGAGCCTCCATTGGAGATTATGACCTGATAGGCATACCAGTTACCGGTATCACTACCGATATTGATGGCGATGTTCGTGGAGTTACATATCCTTACAGGGGGGCTGACGAATCAACCTTGTTAAGTCCACCGCTTGCTGCCATTACCGGTACTGTTACCAAAGCATCCAACCGTACTCCGGTGGAAGGCGCTCGTATTACGGCCGGTGGTTATGAAGCGTTTACCGATGAAAACGGAGTGTATGTGATCGGAGAAATCATTGCTGCCACGTATGATTTCACCTGCGAAGCCGAAGGCTATCTCACCAGTGTGGTGGAAGATTTTGAGTTGGTGGCAAATGTTACCAATACCCTGAACTTTGTGTTGGATTATGGAGAAATTTCTGTGGATCCCGCCAGTGTGACAATTGATTTATTACCTGGTGCAGTCGGAACAAGAACAGTCACGATTACAAATTCCGGAACCGGAGACCTCACCTGGAATGCTTACGCCTCGTTACTCACAGATTTTGGTAAAAATGCCGGATTGAGGGCAGAAGAAGGTAAACGCCAGACTTATGCCACTGAAACGGATCCTGACATACGACCAACAAGCCCTGAACCATCACGCGGCGTTCTTGATTTCCAGGGGTATTTCCCGGTTTCGCAAACAACGGGGCATAGCCAGTATTCAGTTGCCACTGATGGACAATATATTTATTCCGCAGCCTGGAATGCCAACCCCATTGCGAAATACAGCATGAACGGAACTTATATTTCTTCGTTTGAAATTGCTGGTGCAGGAAGTCTGAGGGACCTGACTTATGATGGTCAGTATTTCTATGGTTCTTCTGCCAGCAATGCGATTTTCAAAATGGATTTTGCCAATCAGTTACTCATTGAAACTATCAATGTTACACCTTCTGGTAATACGATTCGGGGTATTGCCTACGATGCTGACAATGATGCTTTCTGGGTAACATCCGCAAGTTTCTCTGGTCCATTCAAACTCATCAGCCGTGCCGGGGCAACACTTCAGACATTGACGACTACGGTGGGTAGCATTGCCGGTTTAGCCTGGGACAATGTATCAGAAGGTGGCCCTTATTTGTGGGCATACACGCAGAATGCGCCAGGACATGTGCTTCATAAAATTGATCTGACGACAGGTGCTTCGTTATTCTCGTTCGATGTTAATTCTTACGGCATTTTGGCAGGTGCAAGCGCAGGCGGGCTTGTTATCACCGACCAGCTTGCCAACGGATTATGGGCATTGATGGGGATATCCCAGAATGAAGGTGTCTGGGTTCTTGCCTTGAATAGCACATGGCTGTCAGTAGCTCCTGCTTCCGGAGTTATTCCGGCAGGACAAACGGCCGACTTCACAGTTGGTATTGATACTGAAGGACTGGATGAAGGAACTTACACCGGCAGGATAATCATTAGTCATGACGGTCTGGAGGCTGTGAAGAGTGACATTGAAGTTGGTGTAACTCTGAATCTGTATCCTCCCTGCCCCAAGCCACAGAATCTCACAGCTACTGACATCCTTGCTTCGAGTGCCCTGCTTGGCTGGACACCAGTGGGTGATGTTTCATTATTCAATGTACAGGTCATGGATGATGAAAACAATGTACCAGGGGTGGACGATCCGGTTGATTTTGCTGACAACTGGGAAGAAACCACTTACCTTGTGCAGGACCTCACGCCCGAAACGGATTACTGGTTCTGGGTACAGGCTGTGTGCGGTGAAGCTGAATTTGTTACCCCGAAAGTTGACCGTTACTGGATTACCATTGATGGTGTTGGTGCATTAACTGCTCCCAGTGGAGGAGCTCCTGTTGATGATCCGGGAGAAGACGGAATATGGTACCAGTATCTTGATCCTGAAACCGACCTGATCTGGTACAACATCTGGTTCTACAACGATCCGGTTGACCTCTCGCGCATGAAGAAGGTGAAAATGGGCTTCTGGGCACAACGCTATGTTCCCTTTATTCCGGCTGATGTAAGGTTCGTGGTGAACTATACCACTCCTGAATGGGATCCCCAGGTACCCGGATTCCCGAACCCGATGCAGGAAGAATTCATCCTGAGATCGCCGGTCAACGGGCCTTACCCGGTAGCCATGGGAACTGCACAGTGGTTTGAAATTGAGTTTGAAATACCCAATTACAACCCAGAATGGGTTTCGGTGGATATCTACGGGCTGAACCTGCAGATTCCTTCCGGCCAAATGCCGGTACCAGTTTCCGAAATCGGACTGGACTACTGGTGGCTGCAGAATCCGGGCACTGGAGGAGGTATCATCGTACACGAATGTTTACCCAAGCCCAACAGTGCATGGGCAGGACCGAAGAAGTTTACTACCCTGCCGCTGTGCCCGGTTCCTTTTGCATTAACAGCAACAGGCATTACAGCTACAAGTGCTATGCTTGACTGGAGTGCAGGATTTATGGAAACAACCTGGAACCTTAAATATGGTGCTCCGGGATTTGATCCATTAACAGAAGGTACATTGATAGAAGGTATTACTACCAAACCCCACCTGCTGAGCGGACTTACCCAGAATACAAGCTATGAATACAGGGTTCAGGCCGATTGCGGAAGTGGTGATTTGAGTATATGGTCTGCAGCAAAGGCATTTGCAACTCCCTGTGGTGCTGTTGATTTGCCATTTGCAGAAGATTTCACTGACATTGCTGTCGGTGCCATACCTGTATGCTGGACAAAATCCGGTCTGGGACAATCCAACTGGGGAGCCGTAAGTTCAGCCAATGCAGGAGGAATTGCTCCAGAAATGAGATTATACTGGTCGCCTTCATTTACCGGTGATTCCAGATTGATCACTCCACCTTTAAATACCGGAGGCAAAAGCAATTTCGTGTTGTCCCTGAACCAATATCTGAATGACTTTTCAACTTTCACCGGTGAATACATTGCCATTGAATATTCTGTGGATGGTGGCACTACCTGGGTTGAATTTTGGCAACACATCTGCAACACCAGTTATGGACCTTCATTTGATGAAATTATCTTTAACCTTCCGGCCAAGGCAGATGAATTTCTGATCGCATTTAAATTCAGTGGCTACGTTTACGATATCAACTATTGGTATTTTGACGATATTGTCATTGAAGAGCTTGTATATCCCGTCACTTTCAATGTGGATGTTACCACCATCGCAGGCTTCAATCCACTCACCGACATGATTTACATTGCCGGCGACTTCCCCGGAGCCACATGGAATGAACCAGGAAGCAATCCTG
>CAYQRU010000135.1:0-8620 GCA_964419945.1 uncultured Bacteroidales bacterium
AATTTCTCTCCGCAGTCATCCATTCTCTTTCAATACGATATTCCATTGAAAATTAAAGGTATTGCAGAACACCGTGAGTTTCACAACCCGTCAAAACCCAACCTTGGTATCGGCTGGGAGATCAGGACTAGTACTCATGCCTTTCACATCTACGTATCATCATCCGATGGTATGATACCTCAGCACAATGCACTGTACAACAATAACGATTGGACCGAGAACGACCTGATGTTTGGATTCTCAATAATCAGACTATGGAGTTTCTAATAAATAATTAATAATTAAACAGTTATAGCCTTATGAAAAGAAAAATGTTCATTCCATTAATGTTTATCGCATCTGCTTTTGCCCTGATGGCTTTTATTATTCCACAAGAACAAAAAAAGGGTGGTCCGTGGGAAATTCCTAAAGAATACAAGACTAAATCAAATCCATTTAAGGGAGATGCTTCTCTTGATAAAATCGGAAAGGCAACATACAGCAAACATTGCCGGTCGTGCCATGGAAACACAGGCCTGGGTGATGGTGTGATGGCCAAAAATCTGAAAACCTTTCCCGGAGATTTTTCTGATGCTACCTTTCAGAAACTGACAGATGGAGAATTATATTATATGTCATTCATCGGACGTGATGAGATGCCAAATTTTGAGAAAAAAATTACTGATGAAGAAGAAAGATGGGCAGTGGTGAATTACATCCGCACCATGAAGAAATAAAAATGCTTTAGCGCCGGTTGTTCAATTTTTACTGAATAATTACGTAAATCTGATGGGCTCGATAATGCATGCAATTTTTATAAAAAAACTAATAACCAGAGTCCGGTGGTTGATTCCTGCGTTACCTTTTTTTATTGCATGGCTGATGTCAGGTGCCGATGAGCCTCTTCCTTCTGAGCCACCCTTGGATTCAGAAACAAAGAAGTGTCTTGAATGTCACAGTGCCATGCGTTACAATTTCGTTGATCCGGAAAGCGGAGAAATGATATCCATGAAAATGTATGACGAATTGCGGATTGAATCATGGACATACGCAAATGCCACACATGGAAAATTTGCATGCACCGATTGCCATTCTCCTGATTATGAAACTCATCCACACCCTGTTTCTGTAAAATTTGAACCCCGGTATGCATGTATTGATTGCCATGGATCTGATGAGAAATATGCTGACTACAACTTTTACACCATTGAAGAAGAATTTTCTGCTAGCGTGCATGGAGACCATTACATCGAAAATTTTAGTTGCTGGAGTTGTCATAATCCACATACTTATAAAAACACTGCCAGGCAAGGGGGAAGCATTACTGAGATAGTTGCTTATAATAACTCTATGTGTTTAGGGTGTCATGGAGATATCAGCCATTATGAAGTGCTGATAGAAAGGCAGCTTACCAACATGCTTTCAAAACATGACTGGCTTCCCAATCAAAGTTTACACTTCCGGAAAGTTCGTTGTATTGATTGTCATGCAGCAGCAAACGAAGATATCCTGGTTGCACATCATGTGCTTCCTGCAGAGAAAGCTGTAAGAAATTGCGTGGATTGTCATTCAACCAATTCAATCCTGATGGCTTCGCTTTATAAGCACCAACTTGTTGAGCGGAGAAATAAATACGGATTCTTCAATGCAGCCATCACAAGTGAAGCATATATCATCGGAGCAAACAGAAATTATTATTTCAACGTAATCAGTGTAGTTGTTTTTGGGCTTGTATTGGTTGGTATTGCAATTCATGCTACGCTCAGGTATGTAAATTACAGGAAGCAACATGAAAAAAAATAAGAGACTATACCTGTATCCCCTTTGGTTGAGAATTTGGCATCATGTGAATGCTGTATTGATGATTTTCCTCATTGCCACGGGAATCAGCATGCAATACTCAAATCCGGCATATCCACTCATTCGTTTCGATATTGCCGTTAGCATTCATAATATTGCCGGTGTTGCACTCACAGCTTCCTATTTTATTTTCCTGATCGGAGTAGTTTTTACATCAATCGGCAGGTACTATGTGGTAAAGACAGAAGGATTGCTGACTTCCTTCGCAAGACAACTGCGCTATTATCTTTTTGGCATTTTCAGGGGTGAAAAAAGTCCGTTTAAAGTTACCGAGAAACAAAAATTCAATCCAATACAACTGATTACCTACAATGTGATCATGCACGCCATTACACCTATTACTTTTATTACAGGCTGGGCCTTGATTTACCCTGAAACAATCGTGCTTAATGTATTTGGCTACAGTGGAATTATGCTCACAAGTCTGGTTCACTCCATAGCTGGCTTTTTTATTTCTATCTTCCTGATCATACACCTTTATGTTATTACCATTGGATCGAGCACAACTGCAAATCTTAAAAGCATAATCTATGGCTATCATGAGGACCATGATACACCCCATGTTGATTTACATGAAAATACAAAAATATCTAAAGATATTCCAAAAGAACAGTAACCTTAAACACAAATTATTATGAAAGGCAAGTTCATATTTTTAACATTAACAACTGTGATGATTTTTCTCATGGGAGGTATGATCATAACCAGTTGCACAAAAGAAGGTCCTGAGGGCAAACCCGGACTCGATGGAATTGACGGAAAAGACGGTGCAGAAAGTTGTAGTTCGTGCCATAATTTTTCAGAAGTATTGCTAAGCAAAATCAGTCAATACTCAAATTCAGTGCATGCAAGGGGAGCCAACACAAACCAGACCGGAGAAAACTGCTCCCGCTGCCATACGAGTATGGGATTCAGGAATTATATTCACGATGGCTCTGTAAGCGTGATCTCAAATCCGACACCTATTAACTGCCGTACCTGTCATCCGATTCATGAATCCTATACCTTAAGTGATTACGGACTCAGAACAGCTACCCCCGTTAATCTCACAGTGGGCGAGGCTCAGTATAATTATGGGAACTCAAATATTTGTGCGCATTGTCATCAGTCACGACCAATTAGCCCTTACCCTGTAGCCGGTGGAGACAGCGTAACCATTACCAATCAGCGCTATGGACCACATTATGGACCCCAGTCAAATATGCTTGCCGGAAAAGGTCCTTATCCGATTCCAGGCAGTATGAGCTATTTGAATTCGGCTCATACCAACCTTGTCACCGGGGGCTGCGTAACCTGCCATATGAGCCCCGCAACCGGTGTTTGGGGTGGTGGACATCAAATGAATATTGAATATACAACTGGTTCAGGTTCGATCGCATATCAATATACAGGCTGCCTCAATTCAGGATGCCATGCCACAACAACAGAAGTAACAGC
Source organism: uncultured Bacteroidales bacterium (assembly GCA_964419945.1). GTDB lineage: Bacteria > Bacteroidota > Bacteroidia > Bacteroidales > JAAYJT01 > JAAYJT01. Next base: position 3,277 of record CAYQRU010000135.1, read on the forward strand.
ACTAATCAATCCAAACCGCACTGAAATTCAGGGATTACTTACACAACTCAAGGAAAAGCTTCAGGAAAAAGGATTACTGAACGCATCTGAATTGGTTCCACCCAATAAGAAAATGAGCCAGATGGATGCTGCTTCAATTATCAACTACAAGTTTGTTTATGGCGATCATAGTTATGGCGCACATAATTACCGCTTTACCAAAGCAATACTGGTAAACACCCTGGAATATCTCAACCAGTAGTGCACTGGATTAAGCCCTGTAATATTAAATTTCAATCAGAACAATTTGTCTGGCAGGTAGTTCTTTCGTTTTGAAAAAATGAAAGACTTCAAAATAAGGTAATTCTGAATTTGAAATTACTATTCCATTGTGATACTATCAAATCAGACCTAAGGCAAGGGCAATGGATATCATGATCAGCATGACAGCAACAAGTATCTGAATACTACGCAGAGTTACTTTTTTCAGTAGTTTTTTACCTGCATAAGCTCCTGCAATAGCCGAAAATGTTGCAGATACCAGGAGGATTGACTCCTGATGAAGTTCAACTGCTGCAAAGCGCGATGCATACACTGAAATGCGTGTGAAATCAACCAGGCTTGCAATAACAACACCTGTAGCTATATATGCCTCCTTCGAAAGGCCGCTTTTAATCAGGAATGCACTGCGGATTGCACCCTGAATCCCGGTAAGTCCTCCAAAGAAACCGCTTAAGAGTCCGCCTAATACCAGTTTATCTCTGCCAAATCGCAATTTTTGAACCGCAGGGGCAATCTCGGGGACAGAAAAAACGATCAATAACATAGCTATGATCAGTTTCACCGGTGTGATCTCGAAGGTCTTGCCTAAAAGATCATACTGCAGAATTGTTGGTAACACAGTTATCCTGATCAACAACCATGCTCCGAGAAATGAAGCAATGATAGCCGGTAAGCCAAACCTGAGCAGCACAATCTTATCCATACTTCTTCCTACCAGGGTTATTTTGAAAAGATTATTCGTTAAATGCACAACCCCGCTCAGGGCAATGGATATATCAACCGGAAAAAAAAACACAAAAACTGGGATTAGAATTGTTCCAAGACCAAATCCGGAAAAGAAAGTCAGCAATGCTGTAATAAATGCTGCCAGTGAAATGATAATCACGTCCATAATGGCAAGTTAACTAATAATTTTACCGTAGAAACTTCCTCTTCGTTATTGAATTACATGTTCTCATCGCTTATAATAAAATCACGTGGCCAACTTGTAACTGTAACTCTGACAGGATGGATAGAATCATAACAACCAATATCAGGAATGGTTGGTAAGCATCATAAAAATGTTTCGTTATTAAGCTATTGAGCATTATGTATCTACTGAATATTTGCGGTAAAAATTCTTTTCAGGATTATCAGAACAGGCTAAAAATTAAAAAATAGCATTGGGATATTGCAGAATCAAAAAGAAATTTTACTTTTGCAGCCCGAAAAACACTCCTCCTTAGCTCAGTTGGTTAGAGCATCTGACTGTTAATCAGAGGGTCGCTGGTTCAAGTCCAGCAGGGGGAGCTGAATGAAGGAGGCAACAAGCCTCCTTTTTACTTTATGTACTACCTCTACATTCTCGTATCTGAATCATCCGGTAAATATTATGTCGGCATTACAGATGATCCCGGTCGTAGATTAATTGAATATAACACCTCCGAAAGAAATACTTATACACCTAAGTATCGTCCCTGGAAGATTGCAGCCATCTTTGAGTGTGGAGCTTTCCTGGGTGAAGCAAGAAAATTTGAGAATTTCAAAAAGAAACAGAAAAGTAAAACCCTGCTGGAAAAAATGATCAGTAACAAACCTTTGTCGGGTATGCTGACTCAATTGGTTAAAGTCCCGCACCTGCGGGATTAATCAGAGGGTCGCTGGTTCATCCCGTACTTACGTGACAGAACGGAGAGCCATAAAATCAGCCACTTACAGCATTTAGCAAGTGGCCTTTTATTGATTGTGAACACCATAACAGAATAAGGTCTCTTTCTTATGTACTACTTGTTTATACTTGTTTCTGAATAATTCGTAAAATATTATGAAAGCAAAACAGATGGCCTCGGCAGCATTTGAGCAAAAAGAATTCCTCTGTTATGATTGTATTCACTGCCAGGTAAAATAAAAACTGCCCCCTTTCTTTATCTATTGATGTGTCGTATAATTGATTCTCTGTTGATTTTCTAAGACTTTCAGGATTGATTCACTGCATATCTAATCCTTCAGGCAACGGATGCTGAAACCAGGACGCCGGGTTCCACTGCCTCTGCCGATGTCTCCCATCAGGTAATCAAGACCACGGGCCCACGAACTGCTGGAAGAGGATTGTGTTGAAGTCCACCAACTTCCGATGAGGCCAAGATTACTGTATTCTCCATCAAGGCTACGGTTGCCCCCCGGAAGAGCCGAAAAACCAAATTCATCAAATCCGTTATTGGTTCCATGCGAATTCCATCGGGGATGCTCAGAAGTATTGCAGTTGCCTCCCAACGGTGAGTTGATCTGCCGGCAGGATTTTAATGCATTGCCCGCCCCAGTGGAAACATTGTTGTTTGGATATCCCTGCATAACCACATAATCCGTCAATTGCGTCCATTCGGCATCGCTGGGGAGATGCCATCCTTCGGGACAAATTCCATTGGTAGCAGCATGCCAGTTGTACAAGGCACCATAGATGTTTTTCCAGCTAATATCGTTATCGTACCATGCATACGCACCGGAAGTGTTGTTGAACCAGGCATTATCATCATCACCGGGATATTCGATGGGAGATCCGTTTACGTAATGTGTGGTTTTCAGGTTTTCCTTCATCCAGCACTGATTACCGATAAGCACGGTGTTATACACATTACCGTCAATATCGGCCACAGTAGGCATCCCGGGGCAGGGCTGACCGCCACCAATCATGCTTACGGTTATGTAATTACTTTTTACTTCCGTTCCACTGCCGTAGTTGTTGCTTACTGTCAACTGCACACTGAAACTGCCTGTAGTATAATAGGTGTGAACCGGATTTTGCTGTGTACTGCTGTTACCATCACCAAAATCCCAATACCAGCCTGTGGGTTCATTGGTGCTCAGATCTGAGAAATTGACAATCAGGGGAAGTGCGCCTGTTGTTGGATCGGCAGTAAATGCTGCCGTAGGTACCAAGCTTCCGGCGTCCAGAAATGTAATGCTGTCAATCGCATTCAAAAAAACTGTAATCACTGTTCCATCCGTCTTTTGAATTTGGAGATTCTGCCCCTGCAATCCCGTAAAAGCCTGAAAAGCAATTAAAAACATCCATAAGTTCTTTTTCATAATGCTCATTTTTATAATTATATGATTAGCAATATATACACAACCACTGCGAAAACCCTACTCCGGTTAACGCAGCATATTTCAGTCCAATGTCAGCATGGATACTTCGCTTACTTCATGGATCAGTTGTAAGGCATTTGAAAGGATATATACATTGTAATCCATTGGGATTTTTATTTCTGTATCTGAAAATTGCATAAAGAATCCTGATGAATAGTTTATGTCGCCCCTTAATACCATAGAGAAAACGGTAAAAATTGTGAAAACAGTAAAGAACTGACTGTATCTTTCTATGCTGAAACATACTAATAAATTCAGAAGTCTGTTTTTCAAACTCATCAGGTGTATTTCTTGTTTACGACAATCCTTCCGAAAGTACAACAGAAGTTTCGATCGCCAGTGATCAGGCAAAAATAGAAACTTTTCAGGATATTTAAATCAATAACGCTGTCCGATGATAATAGGTTCCTCGGGTATAAGGTTGTATGCAATTTCTGCAAAAAGACCACAATTAAGCCTTATCCAGCCAAAATGGATTTTATTCCCTGATTCGAGATAATAAGCCCAATAGACATCATCATTTTTCAAACCAGAAATATAGGTCTGAAAGGTATCAATATCATTGGTATTATAAAAATACCCGCTCGATCGTATCGTCCAACTTCTAAAACTGTAAGAATCGATTACTGTATCACCAAGTTGCCACATTCTTTGTGATTCCCATTCTATAAAATCACTCATGCCACATTTAATTTCATCATAATATTCGAAAAACATCATCTGATTACCTTCCATGGTGTAGTCATAATCAGACGTATCAAATATCCATGATAACTCCATTGAAAAATCATCCCAATTGTCCCCGTTAAAGTCATAGGTCAGCGTGGTGTCAGTAAAGTACAAATTCTCAAGAGAGAATTCCTGAAGATAGATTGAGGATGCGTCTTCTATTTGTTCATCTTCCGAACAACCTGAATTGATGACCAAAGTGAACAGAATCATAATATGAAATAATCTCTTCATGATTTTGGTGTTTAATAATAGGCTCATAGCTTTATTTTCCCGATATGTCAGGATTTTGCAATTTAGTATATTCACAATTTTTAATGTGCTGCCACGGTAGAGTGAATGTGCCGTAAGGTATTGAGGAACAGTTTCCTGTCCACCGATACGTAAGCTTAAACAGGTTAAACGCATGGATACTCATTTAAATCCTTATAGCATATACATTGTTAGTATTTCAGCTTTTATCATCTTCTATTCTATCATTTTCATTGCAATAATAGTTGTTACAACAAAACCTAAATAAAAATTCTTTTTAAAAAAAAGAAAAGGAATGTCTTTAATCAGTTTGCAAAAAAAACAACTTATATCGCAGCTTTGACTTAAGGAATCGCTCGCCTGACAGAGATATATGTTGCATTGATCCATATAACAACTTTTGTATGCAGTTTTTTTATTTTTTCGAAAGATTTTCAACAAAATAATCCCACCAAAACAGTCCGGACGACAACTTTCCTTTTCTTATTTTAGATTCTGTCAAAATGTTAGACGCTTCCTCCATCGTATAAGAAGTTTTGAATTTTTTAATGAAATTGGCTAAAAAACCTCTGCGTAAATCAGTGATTAAAATAATTCCATTTGGTTTTACAACTCTGTCAATTTCATTTAGCATTTGAATTGGATTCTCAACAATGTGAACTAAAAATGAATTTATCACAACATCAAATGAACTGTCTATAAATTTTAAGTTCTGGGCATCACCTTTTTGAAGTGTTATTTGTTCTTCTAATTTCTCTTGTGCTATAAGGTTATTGCCTATATCAAGCAGGGGTTCTCCTAAATCAATTCCAATTATTTTTGTCTTTGGGAACACTTTTGCAATTTCAATAGCAACCGAAGCAAATCCACATCCGACATCTAAAATTGTCCCTTCTGTAAAACCAGTAGTTTTAAGTTAATACGCTAAACGTTTTCCAACTTTTGTTATACTCTTTTTATTTCTTCTATAATAACC
>CAYQRU010000136.1:0-8580 GCA_964419945.1 uncultured Bacteroidales bacterium
GGGGCAGGCAAAGACGACCGTTTCTGGAAACTGGCACAGTCACTCACATCACTTTACCCCAAAGACACAGACGAAAGGCGTTGGGTAGAGGCAGTTCAGACATACAAGAAAAGTCTGGGGTTTTAAAAAATGAATAAATTTACTGATGCTATGAAAGGAGATCACAATAAAACGGCTGAAAATCAGCTTCTGGCAAAAATCAAAGAATTGATTGAAAATGCCAGAAAACTTGTTGTGCGGCATATTGACCATACCATGACCCTTACTTACTTTCTGGTAGGGCGCTATATTGTGGAAGATGAGCAGGAGGGTAAAGAACGGGCAGAATATTCAGCATCTACATTAAAATTGATCAGTAAGGAACTTATTAAAGAATATGGCAAGGGATTTTCTGAAAGAAATTTACAGCAGATGCGAAAATTCTACCTGACCTACAAAAACCGCTTAGATATTGATCCAATTTCGCAGACTGGTTCTGCGAAATCTTTAAGGAATGCTGAAAATGAAATATTTAACCCAATTTCGCAGACAGTGTTTGCGAAATCCGATAACCCATTTCCGTTATCATGGTCGCATTATCTCATCCTTTGCCGAATTGACAATCCAGACGAAAGAAGTTTTTATGAAATTGAAGCCATTCATGGCAATTGGAAATTAAAGGAACTCGAAAGGCAGTTCAACAGTTCGCTTTACGAACGTTTGGCCTTAAGCCGAAACAAACAGCAACTCAGGGAGCTTTCTGAAAAAGGCCAGGTATTTGAAACACCGGCAGATGCCATCAAAGACCCTTTGGTTTTGGAGTTTTTGGGATTGAAAGAGGAATCTTCCTATTCGGAAAGCGATCTTGAAAAAGCCATCATAGACAAGCTGGAGCATTTTCTGCTCGAAATGGGAAAGGGGTTTTTGTTTGCAGGCAGGCAGGTCCGTATCAGCTATGAAGAGGAACATTTTTATATTGACCTGGTGCTTTATAACCGGCTGTTAAAATGTTTTGTGCTTATCGACCTGAAAATCGGAAAACTGAAACATCAGGACATTGGGCAGATGCAGATGTATGTGAACTATTACGACCGCCTGGTAAAATCGGAAGATGAAAACAAAACCATAGGCATTGTAATATGCAAGGATAAAAAGGATGCCGTGGTAGAAATGACTTTACCGGAAAATAACCGGCAGATTTTTGCCAGCAAATATCAGATGTATTTACCATCAAAAGAAGAACTTAAAGAATTGATCACACAGAAAAATAAATAATATGGCGCTCAAACCCTGGTATAACGTAATCACACCAAGAGAAGACTTAGTAGCCGGAAAACCGCTGGATGCTTCGGAATTTGCCGTTCATCTTGACCATGTGCGAATAGGAACAGCACCCAAAGACTACACAGATCCCGAAAGGTTTTTTCACAGGACTTACCTTACCCAAACCCTGCTCGACATGGCTGCACAAACCATTCGCAGGTTTTCGGGCATCACCACCGAAACTTCTCCGGTGTTTAATCTGACTACACAGTTTGGTGGTGGTAAAACCCACTCTCTAACCCTGCTTTATCATTTGGCAAAGAGCGGAAATAAGGCAAAGAAATATCATGGTGTTGACCGCATTCTTTCTAAAGCAGAAATTGATGAAATCAAAACAGCTAAGGTTGCCATTTTTGTAGGAACTGAATTCAGTTCAGTAAACGGCAGAGGTGAAGAAGGCGAACCAAACCGCAAAACACCCTGGGGTGAACTGGCTTTTCAGATTGGCGGTGAAAAAGCATTTGAGCAGTTTGCAGAATTGGACAAATCTTTCATCCCGCCCGGTGGAGACGATTTACAGAAACTGTTTGATAAAAAACAACCTTACCTTTTACTGTATGATGAGTTGCTGAATTATGTGAGCAAGCACCGCAACTATCACGACCTTGCAGCACAGTTTTACAATTTCCTGCAAACTTTGACGGAATTTGTAAGAAGCAGGGATAATATCGTGTTGGCAGTTTCCATTCCTGCATCCGAAATGGAGATGAACACCGAAGACCAGGCCGATTATGATCGTTTCAAGAAAATGCTTGACCGCTTAGGTAAAGCCATGTTCATGAGCGCTGAAAAGGAAACAACTGAAATCATCCGCAGAAGATTGTTTGAATGGCATGGCTTACCGGATGAAGCAAGAAAAGCCATAAGCGAATATGTTCAATGGCTTGATGAACATAAAACCCATTTGAGTTTCAACACTGAAACAGCCAGACAGCAATTTGAATCTTCCTATCCGTTTCACCCGGCAGTTCTATCCTTATTTGAACGGAAGTGGCAGGCATTGCCTCGTTTTCAGCAAACAAGAGGCATATTAAGATTATTGGCCTTGTGGGTTGCAAAAGCATACAACGATGGCTATAAAAAACTAACAAAAGATGCCTTAATTACTTTGGGCACGGCACCTCTTGAAGAAGCCAATTTCCGTGCAGCAGTGTTTGAGCAGTTAGGTGAAAACCGATTAGAAGCCGCTGTAACAACTGACATTGCCGGGAAAGATGATGCTCATGCCATCCGATTGGACAATGAAGCTATTGATGCCATTAAAAAGACCAGATTGCATAAAAAATGTGCAACCACCATTTTCTTTGAATCGAATGGAGGGCAAACAGCACAAGGATTGGCAACCTTACCTGAAATCAAACTTTCCGTTGGCGACCCGGATTTGGATATAGGTCTGGTTGACGGTGTTCTTCAATCCCTTTTAGATAGCTGCTATTATTTAACCACTGTTAACAATAAATACAAGTATTCTATTCATGAAAACCTGATTAAACGATTTTCGGATAGAAGAGCTAGTATTCAGTCCCCGGCCATCAATGAATTGGTAGAGGCAGAAATCAGAAAGGTGTTTGACAAAGGCAGCGGCTTTGATAAAGTAATGTTTCCCGAAAGAAACAATCAAGTAGCCGATAGGCCTGTCTTGTACTTAGTAGTTTTGCATCCCTCAAAGCGGATTACCGATACAGAAACCAAAGCGTTCATGGATGATGTAGTTAATAATTATGGCAGTTCTGCAAGAGTATATAAAAGTGGTTTAATCTTCTGCGTGGCAGATGATGGTCAACCTATTAAAGAAGAAGCAAAGAAATTCCTGGCATGGGAAACCATTTATGATGAGGCTCATGAACTGAAATTGGATGACGACCAGCGTAGGCAGGTTAAAATGAACATGGACAGAGCCAAAAAGGATTTGGTTGAGAATGTCTGGAAAGCATACAAGAATCTTGTATTACTAAACAAAAGCAACCAACTCCAAACCAAAGATTTGGGTTTAATTCACAGCAGTCAGGCGCGAACCATAACGGAACTATTTTTGAACAGACTTGAATCAGAGGGCGAAGTAACCCATGAGATAAATCCAAACTTTTTAGTCCGCAACTGGCCACCTGCATTTACGGCATGGAGCACAAAGAATGCAAGAGATGCATTCTATCAATCACCACAATTTCCAAGACTAACAAACCCTGATTCAATCAAATCGACCATAAGCAGAGGCGTTGAGAATGGGATATTGGCTTATGTTGGAAAACAAGGAACGAAATATGAACCATTCTTCTTCGAGAAATCGCTTTATGCTGGAGATATTGAAATTTCTGATGATATGTTTATTCTCACAGCCGAAGAAGCAAAGAAGAATATAGAGCCACGGAAGTTGGCCTCAATTAAGGTTATTCCGCCTTCAATAACACTTGAACCAAAGAAAACATACTCATTCATTGCGAAGGGCTATGATCAGCACAATGATGAAATAAACCTTGATACGGTAGACTGGAAAACCAGTTACGGAACAATAACAGAAGCAGGGGTTCTTACCGTAGAAGAAACAGAGGGTGTCTACAAAGTAACCGCATCATCCAACAGAGTATCTGCAACATCTACTGTAACTGTTCAGAAAAAGGACGAAACAAAACCACCAACACCTGAAACGCCAACTCCTACACCACAGACAGGTAAAACAAAAATCAGTTGGAGTGGACATGTTGATACCAAAAAGTGGAATGTGTTTTACACAAAAGTACTGGCAAAATTTGCAGCAAATCCGAATCTGAAAATCACTGTAAAGTTTGAGGTGGAAGATGATGCTGCCGCCGCAGAACAAAAAAAGGAAGAAACCAAAACAGCCCTCAGGGAAATGGGGCTGGATGACAATATTTGAAAGATTGATGCAACAATACAAATACCTCATTCGCCTATGCCTGCTCAAAGACCAAAGATGCAGTGAAAATGTGTCTCCCCAAATCTGAGAATGAATTTCAGTGTTTTTCTTCCATGCTCAAAAAAAATAAATCGCACCAGCACGCAGGCGAAACAAAAAGAAATGAAAAATGAAAAAGTAATATGACAAGTTTAATGTGTAAGTGCATCCTTACTCACATGCACGAACTGACAAGAACAACCAGTGCACCACATGTGGCAATTTTTTTTCAAACCATTGCAGGTTCCAGCGTTTCTTCACCTAATAAACTATTTCCGACACATTGGTACAAACTGTGTAACTTGAGAGGGCTGTGCTTCGAAACCGGTACTAAAAACATACTCGCAAACAATCAGAAGCATGCATGGCGACAGTAAGAGGATTGACAAATAATAAAAATTAAAACATAAAAGTTCATGAACAACGAAAAACAGACGATTTACGAATTTGACCTGAAAATGATTTATGATTATTTTTCAGACACAGAACGGCAAGGGCCAGGAAGTCCCGAAATAACGCTCAAAGCGTTGAGTTTTACTGACGGTCTTACCGAAAAATCGAAAATTGCCGATATTGGTTGCGGAACAGGTGGCCAGACAATGGTGCTGGCACAAAACACAGCCGGCGATATTATCGGTATTGAATTATATTCTGATTATGTCAGACAATTCAACCAAAACGTTCAAAAACAAAATCTTCAGGACAGAGTGAAAGGTGTTATCGGCAATATGAAAAATCTTCCGTTTCAAGAAGAAGAATTGGACATGATTTGGTGTGAAGGTGCGATTTATAACATTGGGTTTGAACGTGGATTAAATGAGTGGCGAAAATTTTTGAAACCGGGAGGATATATCGCAGTTACAGAAAATACCTGGTTTACTGAAGAGCGACCCGCCGAAATTCAGGATTTCTGGCAAAAAGCCTACCCCGAAATTGACACAATCCCGAACAAAGCCGCTCAAATGCAAAAAGCAGGTTATCTTCCGGTTGCTACTTTTGTTGTCCCCGAAACTTGCTGGACAGATTATTATAATGTTCAGCATCCCAAAATGCAAAAATCTTTTCTGGAAAAGTATAACGGCAATAAATCCGCAGAAGCATTTATAAACTATCAGCAATATGAGGCAGCGTTATATCAGAAATACAAAGCATATTATGGATATGTGTTTTATATCGGAAAACGTATCAAATAATGCTTTTCTCAAAACATGCTGAGAGCAATGCGGGTTTTTGATGGGTATGCAACTGTATCACTCGCTGGCAGGGTCATTTACGGGTGATGCGGAGGCAGTATCGTAAACGCGCCATGCTCATCGTGCAAATATTTATGCCTGAAGAGTCGTTAAAAATTACGCAGGTATGGAATCAATGATCAGTTATAGATTGAAGACTGCTGAAAAGATGGGCGCTGATTTGCAGGTATGATGCGTGAGTTGCTACCATATAATATATCTTTCAGGTTCAGAATTTCTCCTAATTTGATTTTCTCATCCATGATCAGACAGCCAACGGTAATCCTTATTATAGTTTTCACGTTACTTTCTTTCCGGATCACAGCTCAACCTTATACAATATCAGGCCGTGTAATTGATTCAGAAACCACACAACCTCTTGCTTTTGTGAACATCGTGGTCAACTCCGGCCAGACCGGTGGTGTCAGTGATATTGATGGGCGCTTTCACATAGTATCAAAAGAACCTGTTGAATATCTGCAATTTAGCTATGTGGGCTATAGCCAGCAATGCATTATCGTAAAAGATCCGGGATGGAAAGCAGAGATCCGGATGGAGAAACTTACCATGCAACTTCCGGAGCTGGTCATTGCAGCCGGAGAGAATCCGGCACACCGTATTATTGAAAACACCATAAGTTACCGCGACCGTAACAATTATGAGCGATTGCCTTCATTTGCCTATACTTCGTACGATAAAATGATTTTTACGGTTGACGCTGACAGTTTGATGAAAACAGACACCGTTTCTGCCGATTCATCCTTTATCCGTCTTAAGGAGTTGCTCGATGAGCAACATCTCTTCATGATGGAAACGGTGGCAAAACGCAGGTTCTTATATCCGGGACGGAATCACCAGACGGTTGTTGCAAGCCGCGTTTCAGGACTAAAGGACCCGGTTTTTACCTTCCTGATCTCTCAACTTCAATCCACTTCGTTTTACGGAGATATCATCAGTATTTCGGACAAAAATTATCTGAATCCCATCAGCAAAGGAAGCACTACCCGGTATACTTTTATGATGGAAGATACATTACTCATGGCTGGTTCGCATGATACCACCTTTATTATTTCGTACCGTCCAAAACGCAATACAAATTTTGATGGGCTAAGGGGATTGCTTTATATCAATACAAACCGGTGGGCAATTCAGAATGTTATTGCTGAGCCTGCAATGCAGGAAAAAGGAATGTCTGTCAGAATTCAGCAGATGTATACACTCATTGACAGCGTATATTGGTTTCCTGTTCAGCTAAATACGGATATTATTTTTAAGAATATCAAGGTAAACGATTTTTACCCTATAGGTCAGGGCAAAAGCTATATCACTGATATCGAGCTAAATCCTCAATTGGTTCGACGAATGTTCAATGAAGTGAGTCTTGAAGTTGAACCAGGAGCAGCTTCACGCAGTCAGGCAGAATGGGAGAGGATGAGAACATTTGACCTTACAGAAAAAGACCAGCGCACATATCATGTTCTTGACAGTTTGGGGCAGGCTCTGAAATTTGACCGTATTGCCCGTATGACAGAAGCATTATTAAATGGAAACATTCCGCTGGGCTGGTTGAATATCCCTATGCACCGCGTGATGCGTTACAACGACCATGAAAAATTGTATCTTGGTCTTGGTCTTACGAGCAACCAACAGATAAGCAGGATTATAAGCGCAGGAGTTTATGCGGGATATGGTTTTGGAGACAGGAAAGTAAAATATGGAGGTGAGGTTCGTATTTATATGCACCATTTCCGCGATGCAGGCTGGTTTTTACGCTATGAAAATGATGTGAGCGAAGCGGGTAATATTGAGTCATTCGATGGCAAAGCCGGCTTATTAAACAAGAATGCTTACCGGAATCTGTTGATAAATAAAATGGATCACATAAAAACCATTGCTTCCGGAATCCAATACCGTGTTTTACCTTATGTACTTGCAGGTGCAGAGTTTCACAGAACATGGAATGCACCCCAATACTGCTATACTTATTCAAAGCCAACCGGAGAATCTTTTACGAATGCATATATATTTACCGAGATGAGAGCCGGATTCCGGTTCATCTGGAGGGAAAAAATCCTTCAGACAACCCGTTCGAGGATTTCTCTCGGCAGCGATTATCCGTCGGTCCGGTTTCAGTTCACCAAAGGCTTTGAAGGAATCCTTAATGGTAGTTTTCCATATCACAGGTATGAGTTAAAAATTGAATATGCGTTTTACAGGAAACTTGCCGGAAAATCAACTTTGCAATTGAGCGCAGGACTCATTGACAGCAATGTGCCATATCAAAAACTTTTCACCGGTTTTGGAAGCTATAGCCGCATTGCAATTCATTCACCGGGAAGTTTTGCCACCATGCGCATGAACGAATTCAGTGCCGACCGCTATGTTTGTATTTATCTGACTCATAATTTTGGCAAGTTACTTGTTCGGACAAAAAAGTTTGAGCCTGAATTTCTGATTGTTACAAATGCCGGTCTGGGATGGCTTCAGAAACAAGACCAACAATACCATTCAATTGACCTGCAGGATTTTAGAAATGGATTCTTTGAATCAGGATTACTGATAAACAACCTGATAAACCTGCAGTTTTACAATCTTGGTGCAGGTGCTTTTTATCGGTACGGCAACTATTCTCTTGAAAGTTTCAAAAAGAATATCAGTTGGCAGATAAATCTCAATTTCCCTTTCTAACCACAAAGCCGTATTTGTCCAATCCAGGTTCCGGGATATAGGGAATGAGCACCGAAAGCAAGCAATGTGACCAGGCATCATATGCATACTTGCTTTTTCTATCTATTCTGCAACATTTGTATCAACCTTTTTCTTCATGATCACATACACATCTTCTTCAGCTTTTTTCATAAGAAACTCTTCGCGGGCAAAGCGAATAAGGGATTCGGTATCGGATGATAATGCGTGAAGTGTGAGACTGTCTTTTTCAATTTCACCAAGATAGAAATCCTTAATTTTCTCCTGTTCTTTAAGTGTCTGATTATATTTTTTTCGCTGCATCAGGCTGTTTCGGTCGAAGAAAACCATCCAGGCTGCAAACAAAAGAGTGGCTATCAAATATTTATTTTTCAGAAATGCTGGCAATTTATTCCACATGATTGAGATGGTTTTAAGGATTTATTT
>CAYQRU010000137.1:0-8551 GCA_964419945.1 uncultured Bacteroidales bacterium
TATATTGCCGCAGGCACCAGCCGAAAGAAAAACAAATAAAGGCCTCATTTGCTTGCCTTTGCGTGAAATCAAATAACGCATTATAACATCAAGCAGTGGAATGGAGCTTTTCATTGAATTTTTGAAAGTGGCTTCAAAATCACGCAAGTATGGCATGATCGGCTTCCTGATATCCTTTATATTGGGAGAATTCATTCTGTAGTTTCCTCAGGTTGAATTTTCTGTTTGTGTCCGAAAACAAGGTTCATTCCAAACCAAAAATTGACAGTTCTTATTTTATCAGGTATCAGTGCTGCACTGACATTATCGCTCACCACAAAAAACTGAAATGGACCTCCTCTCAGGCATAATCCTGCACCAAGGTTGTTGTAACTGTTATTCATCATGGAATAGGATACACTTGCACTGAACACACGTCCGACATCAAAGTTGGCTGAAAGTGTCAGCGCCTGTTTAATGTGTTTATTGCCCATCATTGTGCGGCTCAATGCCCCCAGGCGAAGCCTGGGATTCAATTGATATTGGCCTCCCAGTATAATCCGGGTGTTCAAACCTTTGGAATACGCATTACGGGTGTCGGAAATGGCAAAAATATCAGCTATAGAATCTAAGAAATTCTCAAAAACATCTTCGTTCTCTTCATCATTGAATGCTGAAGAAATATCAAATCCTTCGAAATCAAGCTCTCCATCCATTGTAAAGTTATACACATCCTTTTTCCACCGGATAAAGCCCAGATCAATAATGGAGGCAGAAAGTGTGAGTGCATCAATAGGTTTGAAAGTTGCTCCAAGATCGAATGCAAGTCCTTTGTTTTCATTATTAAAAATCCAATCCAAAGCACTCAGATCCTCATCTTCAAATCTTGATCCGATTTCACTTACTTTACCATCCTCATCATATTTCACGGTGACCGGCAACGATGTGTTTAGTGTAAAACGGGATTGTAACTTCATTTTGTAATCATCAGGATCAGTATAAAGGCCCATCTCCTGGCCGGTCATGGAGATATTTCCCTTGCCGAATAAAAGTTTTGCTTTTGCTCCAACTGTCAGCTTCCCGCTCATATTATAAGCAAAACCTAAAGCGTATTCCCTGTAAAAGTCCAGATTCAGGTTAAGAGAAGAAAAATCGGCAGTTTTCCCCAGAAAATCTTCATTACCTTTCAGCAAAAGAACAAAGAGGTCTTTTGGAAGCTGGTTTTCAAATGAAAACCGTTCGTTGATACTGAAGCTAAAATATCCCAATCTGTTTTGAACTCCAAAAGATAATAAGCTGATAAATAAATCATTATGAATAATATTGGAGTTTCGCAGACTTCTCAAAAACAAATTTTTGTCCGCATCAGGATGAATAAAAGTTATCAGTGAATCGTTTACAGAACTTCTGAAGATCACATCGCTGTAGCTAATAAAATTAGAACCCACACTTGTATTTAATGATGAAATGACCGGTAACCCAAGGTGAAACCTGGCTTCGGGTATGTGAGAAGGATTCAGCAAAGATGATTGGGGGACCCGATCCATGAAATACATCGTATTGCTGTTTTGGCCCGAAGCATGGTATACCCCAAAAAACAGGCAAAATGCAAGCGTAACTGCCAGATTGAACAATGCTTTCTGTTTTGCGGGCATAACTGGTATTGCTTTATATCTTAAATTCTTATTCATAATCATTGTGTACTTGAATATTCTACTTACCCTCATAAGTCCAGACGTAGTTTCCCATTAATCTTAAAATCAAGAGAATATGATGATAAAAGCTTGACGAAAGTTTGCCCCTGACCTGGTGTAATAATGCGGGCTGTTAAAATTATATGCTTCACCCTGTCTAATTCACTCACCACATGAGCAGGAAATACAACCTCAGCAATTGTTTCCGGTCGCTGACCCTGAACAATTCCCTGCTCATTTACCGGCGCCGCTTCCATCAGGGCAATGTTCGAAAAGGTGTGAATATTGGCGAGATTAATTGAATCATAAAGCGTAAGATCAACATTCACTGTAAAGGGGAACCCATTTTCAACCAACAGTCTTAGCACCATGTTTTCAATGTTCTCATGAAGAAACGAGTCAAGCTTAATGTTGAAGGTATCCAACATAACAATATCAAAATGACTCAGTTCAAGGGGGGTTTCAAATTCAAAACCAGCGTTGAACCAGCTATCTGCATGAATAAAATTGTTGTGTGTAATCTGTCCTGAAGGATTCGATACGGCATTTCCAACGATAAAGGTGGTTGTCGGACGTGCAGCAATAAATTGAGCAATATCTGAATTGGTTTCATTAATGATTAGTGTGTCATACATAAATTCGCCAACATTAACGGCGGCACTCACTGACACAATCTGATCAAATCCCAGGTATTTGATCCCGCTGGTGGTAGGGCTTTTTAAATCAATATCCAGGTCAACAGGAAATCCGTATGATTGACTGTAGAACAGCCTGATTTCTGAATTTGCCAGTTCATTGACGCCGGTGATTTTATCTAACAGTTCTATTTCAAGATTGAATATTTCATTATTTATCTCGATTGTCTTCTGTCCGAAATATCCCTGCATAAATTCAAATTCAATGTCTGAAAGTGACAGGTCCAACACGCGGGTAAACTGGTTGCTCAGATCAAATTCCACCATTTCGCCTGATGAGAAAAACTCAACCTGGTATGTCAAAGGGAATAGATTATAGGGATGCAAGGTATCAGAATCCAGGAAAAACTCAGCATTAAGCAATTCCCAAAGCCCGCTGATGTTACCTCCTGATCCCAGGGTCGAAAATGCAAGATCAAGCGGTTCACCGTTAATGATGGCCATTGGTGAGGCCAGCGAAATGATCAGGTATTCATTGGTGTTGAGATGAGCGGTATAATTGAGTTTTGCGGATTTCAGGCGCATATATGAGATCTGTTCATCAACAGCAAAATCGAAATTGAAAATTTCTTCCTTACTGAGCAGAGTCTGGCTTGGTATATAAGCCTTCCCCTGGATCACACTGACATTCCTTGCTGATAATGAAAAATGCAGAAAATCAGATAAATTGATATACAACTGGTTACTGCTCCCATTGATGTGCAAATGATCAATATTCACATTGATACGGTTCTCAACATATGCATCGGTAAGATCAATTGAATCAGTAGCAGATGTACCTGGCGCAAGGTTAAAGAAATTGAGATTTCCGATGAGAGGTGCATTGGGATCCTCAGCATTTTTGATACTTATTCCAATATGCTGGATATCAATCGGCAGGTAGTTCGTTATGGTAATGTAAGTAAGTCCATCGCTGAAAACAATGTATTCAATGTTTTCAATGATGTTAAACTCATAACTTCCAACGTTGTAAACATCAATTTCGGGAAAGAAATTGAATTGCCCGTTGAGTGAATTAAAAAGGTTCGCCAGTTCAGGATCAAAATAAACCAGCATTTCATTCAATGTGGCAGTTGTTTCGATGGTATCAATATCAATTCTTGCCGGTTGCAGTTCCAAGTTGGTTGAAATGCCTTCCTGGTCGGGTATATCAATAAAATCTTCAACGCGGAAAGTAAATACAGAATCATCGCGTGTGATGATGTGGATGCTTCCGTCGTCCCGGTAATACACCGATTCATCTTCTTCCCTGATTAAATCTCTGATAGAAAGGGTTCCATAAGCTAACGGAGCATGAACAGAAGGATTGATTCCTGCTTCGGTGGACAGATTATCAAAATTAAATTTATCCTTCAGGCATCCGTTGCTAAATAGCAGGATTACAGTCAGAAAGAAATAATTCCTTACTCTCCTTGGGGGTCTGAACCTTGAAAACATAGGGTAGAAATTAGAAGGTTGGATTTTTTTACAAACGTATAAAATAAAGCTAAGCATGAACCAGCCTGCCAACAATAATTCTCATAAATAATATCGGGAGAGGAGAAATATCCTGGTTTGACTGGTAATACAAACATAAATGCATGTAAACAAACTAATTTTTTTATTTGTTCAAAATCCTTAAAAATCCATTGATTACGAACCGGAAAAAATAAATAGGTGCAAACAATACCCGTGTATGAGTTTTGTGTCTTGCTTACAGTTTGTGCGCCGGTTCATCATCTTTTCCAATTTTCCAATATCCTCGCCATGCTCTCCGTTTACTTCCTATATTCAAATAACCTTTACCTTTGTAAAAATCAAATCTGGTCATGCCCGGATTCCTTTTTCACGACATTGTTTTTGGCCCGGTGCGCAGCCGGCGCTTTGGCATCTCTCTGGGGATAAATCTTTTACCATTAGACAAGAAAAATTGTTCCTTCAATTGTATTTATTGCGAATGTGGACTTACCCCGGAACTTACAGGTGAAGAGGCCGGTAGTTTTATTCCCCGCGGCATCATACGTGAAGCCATGGAAGTTAAGTTTGCCGAATTACAGGCAAGAGGCGTAATACCTGACAATATTACCTTTGCCGGAAATGGTGAACCCACCCTGCATCCCGGCTTCCCTGAAATAATTGAAGATACAATGGTTTTGCGGAATACGTATTTCCCTCAGTCAAAAATCACTGTATTGTCCAATGCCACCACCCTGAGAGATGCATCAGTTTATGAGGCATTGGCGAAAGTTGACAATAACGTGTTAAAACTGGATGCCGGAACCGACAAATATATGCAGATGATCAACGATCCGTGCCGGAAAATATCGCTGTATCAGATCGTTGAAGACCTGAAAAAATTCAAAGGTAACCTGATCATTCAAAGTCTTTTTCTCCGCGGAACTGTAAACGGGAAGTACTTTGATACTTCCAGCGACGATAATGTGAACGCATGGCTGGAGCTTTTAAAGGAAATCGCGCCACGGCTGGTCATGATCTATCCGGTTGACCGCGCCACCCCACTGGCCGGCCTGGAAAAACTGCCCCGCGATGAACTCGATCGAATCGCAAAGAAAGTGAATGAACTGGGAATAAAAACGGATGTTTACTATTAGCCTCTGTATTTGTTATGTTGTATGAATCCAGAAACCCGTAGCCATGCTTGAATATCCGGAAAAAATATTGCTGGCTTTCGGTGAAACGTTTTCAGATAACGATCAGATTTTCAACTGGTTGCTGAATAACGGATATCCTGAGTTGGCAGCTCTTTCAGGTTCCATGCGGGGAAGCCAGGAAGCTACCCAATGGTTACTTAAAAATGGTTATCCGCATTTTGCGGCTTTCGACCTGGCGGTGGATGGCAAAAAAGATGCTTATGAATGGCTCGTAAAGCACGGTTACAATTTTCTGGTGATCTTTGCCGATACTTGTCATAAAAAACAGGACGCCATCAGATGGTTCAGGCAAAACAACCTGGAGATTTTTATCCGTCTGGCCGATAAGATCAATAAGTTCCGGGATAACCAGACCTTTAATATTTATAAAAAGAGGTTCTGACAATAAAGGTCATGTTTTTCACAGAGCATTCAGGAAAAGTTATGAAAGAACTCAATGAGATTTTCATCTTTGCCCAGATTCAGTTTTTTGCGGATGCGTGAACGTGCAGTGTCAACACTTTCGGGCAATGTAGAGGTGATGGCTGCAATTTCCTTGCTGCTCAGACCAAGTTTTAGCATGGCGCATATCTTTCTTTCATTGTGTGAAAGATCCGGAAATTTTTGGTCAAGCGAATGATAAAATGATTCATGCACTTTGGCGAAACGGGTTTCGAATTCTTTCCAGTTGCAATCGCTCATATTTTGCCGAAGCTCACTGATAATGTCATTGATCAGGGATACATTCGCCGGATTAAAATGGTGCAGGTTTTTGGCCAGGGTGCGGGCTACCTTGTTAATAACCATGTTTTTGGTATAAATGCTGTTCACATTACAGACTAACTCCTTATTTTTCAATTCAAGGTCTTTTTTCAGTGAACCGGCCTGTTGCAGAAGCAGCGCTTCCTTCTGTCGTCGGGTTTTATAAACAAGATATGCAACTGAAGCCGAAAGCAATAAGATCAATACAGAAGCCATTACCGCCAGTTGAAGCTGGCGGTTTCTTTTCTGTACCAGGAGCTTTTGAAAATCCAGTTCCTGCTGTCTTTTCTCAGTTTCGTATCTGATCTGCAATTCTTCTATCCGGTTCGCTCTTTCAAGGTTAAAAATGCTGTCTTTGTAATTCTCGTACGAATGAAAGTACCGCAGCGCCTTTTCAAAATGTTTTTCCTCCTCATAATATGATGTAAGCAACTCATATCCTTCAAGGATACTGCTTTTGTCCTTCGCTTCCTCAGCAAGATGTAGTCCATGCTCATACGCAGCAACTGCTTTTTCAGACAATTTCGCCATTTTGTAAGCATTACCCAAACCGATCAACGCATTTGCCTGATACGCTTTTTTACCTGTTTTTTCGTAAGCCGTAACTGCCTGGTGCAACATCAATATGGCGGAATCCGGCTTACCCAATTTTTGGTATACATTACCAAGGATCAGAAGTGAATTGGCCAAATCCATGGCTGTGGCAACGGAGTTTTCTGATGCTTTTAACTCATACGACCTTACAGCATAGATCAGTGCAGAATCGAGCACATTCAGATGTAAATAAGTTTCCGCAATATTGTTATACGAATAGGCGATCCCCAGGTAGTTTTCTTCATCTGGAGTTACCCCTTTTGCCATCATTTCTTCGATCACCTGCTCGCGGATTTTTAACGCAACACGGTGATAGTAAAGCGCTTTCACAAAATCATTAAGCTTGATACATATATTTCCGAGTACTTCATTACAATTCCACATATTTGGTATATTGCGAACACTCTCCCAGTAGTTGAGCGATTTTATGATATGCCCAGTGGCATTATCAAAATTTCCCAGTTGCATTTCAATCAGACCAAGCCAGTAATGATTCCAGGCTTGTTCCTCAGCATAGCCTTCAATGGCGTTGATCTGCTCAGCTTCGAGCAGAAACTTCAGAGCGTTGATGTATTCGCTTTGCATAAAGCAGCTATGACCAAGCCTGTAGGTGGCAAGGGCTGTTCCATACTGAAAATCAAGCGCTTTGGCCTGCTGCAATGCTGTTTGCAGTATAGCTTCTGCCCTTGCGTAATCATACCTTCTGATGTAAAGTACCGCATGAAAAATACTCCCCAGCACGGCGCAACGATACAGTTTCTTCTGTTCGCAGGCTATAATGAGATCAGGAAGTGCTTTAGCAAGTATTTGGTTATCATATTCATTGAGCAAGCGGGGGAAGGTGTTATAACAGTTTTGATACAATTCGAACTTTTCAGACAATTCAGCCGACTCAAAAAAGGCCTGGTAAGCAAGGACAGAATCGGATTGCCGGTAAGAATAAGCAAGCAATGACAAAGTCAGTGCCCTGTCTGCTCCTGTTGCGTCATTCAGTCGGTTTTGAAGGCTGTCAAAATATTTAAGTTCGTATACTGATAAAGTATCTTTGGCATCTGCAGTTTCAGCTTTTGCAAAGCAAAATAAAGTAATTAGCAAAAAAATCCTGATCACATCCATATTGCCTTAAAAAGGAATAATATTGATTCTCATAAGCAATATAAAAGGCGAAGATACAAATAACTGCAAAAACCAATCATGCACGATCAAAGCTATTTAATTTGCTGATGCACCTTATTGGCTAATCAGAAGCTAGCCGAAATCCAACAGATTGAGTTTTAAAAGTATGTGGAGCACCTGCCCTGTAAAAAATAGTCAGTTGATGAATCCCTGAAGACCATGCGCCTCCGCGGATAACTCTTAATGTGCCGGATGATGGTCCCTGCGGATTCTGCTTGGGACTAAACTTATAATAATCTGAAGAATACAAGTCTTTGCACCATTCGAATACATTTCCGCTCATATCATAAATACCCAGCTCGTTGGGCTTTTTATTGCCAACCGGCTGGGTTCTGCTGCCGCTGTTGCTTTCGTACCAGGCTACCTCGTCAATATTATTGCTGCCTGCGTATTTTGTTGCAGTGGCTGAGCCTGTCGAAACCGAGCCGGTAACTGAGCCTGCCGAAGTTGCCGTACCACCCCGTGCTGCATATTCCCATTCGGCTTCAGTGGGTAAGCGGTATTTCTTCCCGGTAATTTGGTTAAGTTGCTGGATAAAAAGCTGGACATCATTCCAGGAGATATTTTCCACCGGACAATCGTCGCAACCTTTAAAAGAGGATGGATTTGTACCTATAATGTTTTTCCATTGCTTTTGGGTTACCGGTGCTTTGCTGATATAAAAGTCATCAACACAAACTTTATGTGCTGGCGTAGCATCCTGATAATTCATATCATTTGTGCCCATGATAAAGCAACCTCCTTTTACAAAAATCATGTCGCCGCTGAAAGGACTTTTGCCGGTGTCAGAAGAAGGTTTAACGATCCCGTCAGGATTTACTGGATGAACCTGCGGCTTATTTTGGGTTTTATAGGCTTGGTTTTCAGTAGCAGGTTGCTGGTCTGAAGGATTAATCGCCTCTTCCTGCCGTTTTTTGAAAAATGCAGTTGACTGGTTCTGTTTATCCGGCTTATCTGTATCGTTATTTTCAGGCTTGTGAGAAATTACCGGTTCTTCACCAGGGGTTTCATTTTGAGTCTT
>CAYQRU010000138.1:0-8551 GCA_964419945.1 uncultured Bacteroidales bacterium
TACTGCTGCAGCCTGTTGATGCAGCCCCCGCATATTGTACGACTTAAGCAGTTCAACGATCATCAGCATGACCATGAAAACATTGATGAAAGGCAGAATCAGGAAAATGTACCACCACATGGGCTTATCAATAATTTTGAGCCAGTAGTAATAATTCAGGAAAGGAATCACTGAATATAATCCCTTATAACCTGCTTTTTCGAACGTAGCCCATAGCAGTACAGGGAAAAAGGTGAAGATTAGGATCAGAATGGTTAAAACGCTCATGTTTATTTGTGTTTAAAGGTAGATATGTCACTTTTGTTATTGTTTATTGCTAGTTCCAAGAAGATCCGACATGCCAAATATTCCTTTCCTGCCAGTCAGCCATTCTCCGGCCATTAATGCGCCAACAGCAAACCCACGCCGGCTTTTTGCGCTGTGGGTAATTTCGATCTTATCAAACGGTGATTCATACATCACAGTATGTATTCCGGGAATGTTACCTTCACGGATTGAAGTGATTCCAATATGTTCGGTACCGGGTTTTGCCATTCCCGACCAACCTTTTTTATGTTCAATTTCTTCCACGATGTCATCAGCGAGCCGGATAGCAGTTCCGCTTGGTGAATCAGCTTTCAGGCTGTGGTGTGCTTCTTCAATGGAAATTTCATATTCCGGAAAATCCTTCATCAGATGTGCAAGGTTTTTATTGATTTCAAAGAATATATTCATGCCTATGCTATAATTCGGAGCATGAAAAAATGCCTGATGCTGCGAAAGACAGACTTGCCTGACTTCATCGAATTGTGCCAGCCAGCCTGTAGTTCCGCAAACCACTGGCAGATTCAATGAAAAACATCTCAGGATGTTGATCACTGCATGTTCCGGAGTGGTGAACTCAAAGGCAATATCAGCCTGACTGATCATTTCATGCTGTGATTCCCAATCCTGAGGTTGGTCAATTCTGGCAACGATATGATGACCCTTTTCCCGGGCGACAGTTTCGATTTCTTTGCCCATTTTCCCATATCCGATAATTGCTATATTCATTTTGTGTTCAGATAATTTAGTGATTGTTCAGTTAACATCAGTTTATTTCAGTGTATAATACACATTGTGGAAGCAGGCTTGTATCACGCCCGTCTTCTCCTGTCTTACTCTGTCAAACCAGAAAGTTTCTTTCGTTGATTTCTTTCTTCTGCAAAGAATATTCATGTTGTTATATTGAAACGTGTTGTTTTAATGTTTTGTTAATTGTTCTTGTTGTAATGATTTAATTTCAGTTTCAAAACCTGAAGGTCAATGCCATACCGGTGACTTGTTTGTCTGAAAAGGGATCACGAAGCATAACAGGCTCAAATTTCATACTTAGATTGTCGCTAACATCATAATTAAATAAATGAGCATCTACCGATGCATCAATAATGTTCAGAATGTAAAGTACACCTGCGATAATGTAACCGATTTCAACATTTCGGCGATAAAGATTTTTGCCCTGCAGTAATTGTTGCTCATTGTAACGGCCAACGTATTCATTGCTGATGGGAACCGTATCTTTACTGATTACATATCGGTAGGCCTCAAGGAATTTATGGTATTCTCGGTTGTTGTCTCTGGTAATGTAATATAACGCACCAAAACCAGCGTAGATCACTGGCATCTTCCAGTATTTTTTGTTGTAGGCCTGTCCAAGTCCGGGCACAATGGCAGAATAGAGTGAAGCTTTCTTTGGTGAATGAATTTCCGGATCGCTGTTTTCACCTTCAGAGGTTTGGCCTTGTAAAGGATTTATATTACTAATTGCGATGATGAAAACCAGACTCAATAGTACAGTCAGTGATCTGACCAGAGCAGCAGATTTACAGGATTGAACCTTTTTTGCGTGTAATCCCGGAATATCAGACGTCGGTTTGAAACTAAGCATCTTTCGGGATAAATAATGGTACATAACAAATGACAAGGTGATTACTTATTCAGTAAACCGGCAATTCGATCTAACTCCTGCTCATTGCCAAATTCGATAACGATTTGACCTCTGCCATTATTATTCATTTTTACCCTGACGGGTGTGCTAAGGCGTTGTAAGAGAGTGTTTTTAAGATTAATTAACGATTGCGGGGCTGTAATATGAAGTGGCCTGTATTTTTCAGGAGGTTTGTTATTCATTTCTCTTGAAAGGTCTTCAACCTGGCGCACTGATAGTCCCTCCGACAATATTTTATTCAGCAGAGTGATCTGATAGTCCGGATCATTTATGTTAATCATGGCACGGGCGTGCCCCATGCTAATTTTATTGTCGCGCAAAGCAATCTGGATTTCGGCAGGAAGTTTCAGCAGACGGATATAATTGGCAATATTGCTTCGGCTTTTGCCGACCCGGTCGCTGAGTTGTTCCTGGGTTAGCCTGCATTCTTCAATCAAACGTTGAAAGCTGACGGCAATGGCCAGAGGGTTCAAATCCTCGCGCTGAATATTTTCAACCAGTGCCAGTTCCAGCATTTGTTGATCGTTTGCAACCCTGATATATGCCGGAATTCTTTCAAGGCCAGCCATCATTGCCGCTCGTAATCTGCGCTCACCGGAAATCAACTGGTAGCGGTCATAGCCAAGTTTTCTGACTGAAACTGGCTGTATGATGCCTTGTTCGGCTATACTGTCAGCCAGTTCCCGCAGGGCTTCTTCTTCGAAAGAGTCGCGGGGTTGAAATGGATTGGCTTCAATACGGTTGATGCTGATCTCTGCAATGGCCCCAGCCACATACTCGCCTGAAATATCTTTCGACGTAATATCGGTTTCCGGGCTTTCAAGGATGGCGCTTAATCCACGCCCGAGAGCACGTTTTTTAGAGTTCATCTTCGATATGGATTTTTTTTTCGGCGTTTTTAACCGGTGTGAGATCATTTTTTTGGAGAATTTCCCTTGCCAAATTCAGGTAATTGATTGCTCCAGTGCTGTTTACATCATGCATCATGATAGACTCTCCAAAACTTGGTGCTTCGCTCAGCCGGATATTACGGTTGATAATGGTATTGAAAACCATTTGCTGGAAATGTGTTTTTACTTCTTCAACAACCTGGTTCGAAAGACGCAGGCGCGAATCGTACATGGTGAGCAGGATACCTTCGATGTCGAGAGAAGGATTCAATCGTGACTGGACTATTTTAATTGTATTGAGCAATTTGCCCAATCCTTCAAGGGCAAAATATTCACACTGAACCGGAATGATCACTGAATCGGCTGCAGCCAGTGCATTCACTGTGATAAGTCCAAGAGAGGGTCCGCAATCAATTATGATAAAATCATATTCTTGGCGCAGTTTATCGGTCAGCTTCCGCATCATTTTTTCCCGGTTCGGAAGATTGATCATTTCTATTTCAGCACCTACAAGATCTATATGAGCTGGTATAAGGTCAAGATTTGGTGTTTCGGTACTGAGAATTATGTTTCTTGGATCTACCTCATCAATGATACATTCATAAACACTGGTTTTGATATTTTTTGGATCAAACCCGATTCCGGATGTAGTATTAGCCTGCGGATCAGCATCAATGAGCAGTGTTTTATATTCGAGTACAGCAAAACCAGCACCCAAATTGATAGCTGTTGTAGTTTTACCCACTCCCCCTTTTTGGTTGGCTATGGTAATTACTTTCCCCATCTTTACAGTAGGTTACTTTGAGGGTGTATAAAGTAAGTGATTGAATTTCAATATAATTTGATACAAAACTTGAGCGACAAAAATACAACATTAATCTGAGCCCTGTAAAAAGGTTCTGCTTTTGTTGATAAGTTTTCAGGCTGAGAGGTGCTCAGGTGCCTGCAGTGTCTGTATTTGGGAGGTTTATTTGTTGATCAGCCTGCATCTGCGTCGAAGTCATCGAAACTCACCTCTGATTTATTATCCTGGAATTTGCTTTCCGCATTTTCTGAAATTTCAGGGATCTTGCCTGTTTCTATAAATTCGATAACGCCACGCAGCCCGTCCATGAATTTGTGGAAATCCTCTTTGTAAAGAAAAATTTTATGTTTTTCATAGAAAAACTTGCCCTGTTCGTTGCTGAATCGCCTTTTACTTTCAGTGATTGTGAGATACTTCTCTTCATTGCGGGTTTCCTTTACATCAAAGAAATACGTTCTTTTCCCGGCGCGAACAGACAGGGAAAAAACCTCATCTCTTCTCTCATTACGATCATTAGTTTCCATCTCTTCCATTTTTCGACAATTTGGTTAACACAAATAACTTTTCAGTACGGCAAAAGTAAAAATAAAATTGGTTTATGAATACCCTCTCAGGTTTATATTGATCAATGGACTTTCTGACCGGTTATATCATTAAAACAGAAATGACAGGTCGCATACTCTGGTAAAGTATTATATTTGCATGTCTTTTCAATCATCAGAAGTTGTCTGGGTAATAATGGTGTGTTTTTTGATGATATGCTGAAAACCATAAATTCTCATACAAATATGAATCCAATGAAACTCTTCCCGGTATTCTTAATTCTTTTTTTGTTTGCCGCTCCGGTTATTACTGCCCAGGAGGAAGATTACGGAACAAACTTAGTTAACCTGATCAATAAATCAAATGCAAAAGAACTGGCACAACTGTTCAATAACACCATTCAGCTTGTTCTTCCTGCTGAAGAAGGGCGTTTCAGCCGTGTGCAGGCCGAATTTATTCTCAAGGATTTCTTTATCAAATATCCTCCGAAGTCTTTTATTATCAATCATCAGGGAACTTCATCTGCTGATTCCCAGTATTATATCGGGATTTATAAGTCAGAAAATGTTGCATTCCGGACATATTTCCTTGTGAAGCAGGTTGATGACCAAAAACTCATTCATCAGCTTCGTTTTGAGGAAGATAATTAAGAATACCTTTTGGCAACATAACTATGAGTTATTTAATGCGGTTGTACAGCAGGTACATGAACAGCCCACAAAAACGCTTATTGATCCGTTACCTGCGTAAGATTGTGATTCCGGGATTTGACGGAATGCCATTTTATGATGTAATGAAGTTTTTTATCACCGGCATCATTAAAGGCTCAGTAACCACAAGAGCGTCGTCAGTTTCATTTAACTTTTTTATGGCGCTTTTTCCTGCAATCATCGTGTTGTTTACGCTTATTCCTTACGTTCCGATAACAGGTTTTCAGGATTCATTGCTGGAACTGATGAAAAATCTGATTCCCCAACAATTATATGGTACTGTGCAGGATACGCTTTTCGATATTGTCAATCGCCCCCGTGGTGGGTTGCTCTCAGTCGGATTTCTTCTTACGCTTTATTTTTCGACCAATGGGATAAGCAGTATCATTGAGGCTTTCAACCAAACCTACCATACCATTGAAACCAGGTCGTTTGTGAAACAGCAACTGATCTCTCTTTTACTTTTACTTATTCTGGCGCTCCTGCTGATTATTGCCATAGCTTTCATCACCATCGGGCCGATTGTCATCAACTGGCTTGATACCAAGGGTTTCCTGGAGGGACGGTTTATTTATGAGATCATTGTTGCTTCGAAATGGTTGATTATTGTTATCATGTTCCTCATGATGTATTCTTTCCTTTATTATATGGCACCAGCCCGAAAAAAAGATTACCGGTTTATTTCTGCCGGATCAACTTTTGCATCGTTGAGTACCATTCTTACAAGTATTGGCTTTAACTATTATGTGAATAATTTCAGCCAGTACAACACTTTATATGGTTCTATCGGCACGCTCCTGGTGTTTTTACTCTGGATTTATTTTAACTCAATCATCTTATTGATTGGTTTTGAGTTAAATGCCAGTATCACGCAGGTAAAGCGCGGCAGGAAATTCATCCAGGTTCAGAGCTCCGGAACAAATCCTGATGCGTAGTTTATTAAATGATTAATTCCACAGCCTATAAAACAAAACCTGTTTCCTGAGTATGAATCATGGTAAAATAATTATCGCCGGCGCTGGCGCCATTGGTACTGCACTTGGTAATGTGCTTGCTTCAAGGCCTGAATTTGATGTGAAATTACTGTCAGTTGAACCGGAAGTGGTTGAGTCAATAAACACTTTGAATATGAACAGTAAATATTTCCCAGGTATCAGATTGAATTCCAGGCTAAGGGCAAGTGGTGAGAGATCTGATGCTTCCCATGCACAGGTAATCTTTTTTGCTGTTCCGTCAGTAGCCGTGACAGAAGTGGCAGAAAGTCTGAAAGACTTTACAGAACCCGATACCCTGCTGGTCAATCTGGCCAAAGGATACGGAAACGGTTCAAAAACTGTAGCAGAAATTTTAAGCGCTACTTATGCAAATCCTGTAGTTACTTTTAAAGGACCAGCCTTTGCCCGCGAGCTTATCAGTCATTCTCCCACAGGATTTACGGTAGGAAGTAGCAATCAGGCTACCTTTGAGTTTTTCAGAAACCTTACAGCCGGAACCTGTATTCATCTCGATTTTTCGAACGATTTGCGTGGCGTGGAACTTGTCAGCATTTTGAAAAATATTTATGCCATTGCGATCGGCATAGTTGATGCGCATTTTAATTCTCCCAACCTTCGCTTTCTGGTGCTCACCAAAGCTTTTAATGAAATCAGGCATTTGATGAAGGTTCTCGGCGGACAGGAGGAAACCCTGTATCGCTATTGCGGGATCGGCGATTTTGGACTTACGGCACTCAACGACCTGAGTCGTAACCGCACCCTTGGGCTTTTAATAGGCAAAGGCTTTTTTACGGAGACAATTTCTGATAAAGTAGTTTTGGAAGGAAAAATGGCCATTCGCATCATTGGGCAGGAGATCGCCGGGAAACATGACAGCCAGGATAACGTTCCAATTTTCAGGGAGTTGCACAAAATATTCTCTGAACCCTATAATCTTACGCGGTTTGTGTTCAATATATTGAAAACTTAAGACCGAAGGTACTCTATTTTTTCATAAACCTGAATACTCCGGACTTATAATCATGAATCATCTGGTTCACATCTTCAGATATTTTAAGATAATACACTGGTACAATATAAAGCAGGCTGATAACTGAACTACGGATCAGCACATCTACATAAACATTCATGATTTGTTCTATTGTGCCTGATACTAATAACACTGTCAAAACGATAAAGGGGAACCATACTTGTTTCTGGTGAAAAGGCTGTAATCTGAATTGCACCTGAATAAAAATAATACGGAGCAGGTTGAAAAAGATGAGACTGATCATACTGGCAAAGGCTGCACCGTTCATTCCGAAAACTGGTATAAAAATATAATTGGTGATGATGGCAAGTACGACAAGCCCAAGTGTAAACAGCAGGTCATATCTGTATTTTTTAGAAGTAAGTAAGATAACGCCATTGATTCCTGAAGCCATATCGAAAATCCTTCCAATTCCAAGCATCAGAAAAACATATTTACCGGCTGCATATTCGTCCGGCAGAAAATAGAGTAGGGAATCAATATTTACCCACAGCAATAAAAATAAACCACTTCCGATGACCAGATTGCTGCCTGACGATCGTTTGTACAAATCTTCCATATCGTCAAAAGAGCGTGTTTTCCAATATCCTGCAACCACAGGAGCAGCTACCTTAGCAATGGAACGATAAGGAATCAGCAACACGCTTGTTACAAAGATCATGGTAGTGTAGATGCCGGCAGCACTCAAATCAATCATACGGGCCACCATCAGTGAGTCAATACTTGAAAGAACCAGATAGCTGAGATTGTTCAATAAAGTAAATATGCCATATACAACAATTATTTTGATTGCCCGGCGCCATAAAGGCGAGAATAATGGTTTGAAAGCCATCTGACCGATGTACCATGTGTAGAAAAAAATGAGCAGGGTGGGCAAACAATTGGCAATGACGTAAAAGGATACAAACTGCTTAAAATCAATCCATCCCAGCGCAAAAACAGAAACTGACAGGGTAATAAACAGCCTGAGAAAGACCTCATAAACCAATGAGGGAAATACATTTTTATACAAGCTTCGTAAATATGAATCGAAAATCTGGTAATAAAGTGTTGCCAGAGCCAGTGGAAGAAGATAAAAAGAGTATTCCACAAGCATCGGGCTGCTTTCGGCATAGAGCAAACGGAAGGGTTGACGTAACAAAATGAAAATCAAGGTGCTCAGGATAAATCCGGCAAATGCGATTGCCGAAGTACCAAAGAGAAAACCATGATGATGTTTTTCGCGATCGTTGAAAAACGGAAAAAATTTGTAGATGATATTGAATGTACCCAGCGAAGCAAATTGGGCGTAAATGGTCGCCAGGGTGATTAAAAGATTGGCAAGCCCTACCTGGTCAGTTTCAAGAAAATTGGTAAAGAGGAAAACCTTGTTAAGGTATCCGATGGCTGCGCCCAGGTAGGCTATAATGGTGATTTTTAAACTATCGCGCTGGATAAAACCCATTTGCAGGTAATAAGCGGCAAAGATATTAAAAACTGCTGGGATTCGCTTTACTTTTGGATAGCCCAATATAACAGATTTGAAACCGGTTTATAATTTACTCTTTTCCAACCGGATGCATACACTTTCCGATTTAGTCAGGCACATGTAATGATATGAATAATTTGCGGA
>CAYQRU010000139.1:0-8471 GCA_964419945.1 uncultured Bacteroidales bacterium
ACTTCTTCAATAAGTCAAGAACACGGAATTCTTCAAGAAATTCTTCAGAGTCCTTGTTAATATGCAACACAACATCGGTTCCCCGCCCGGATTTCTTAGCCTTTTTAAGTATGTATTCCGGACTGCCGTCACAGGACCAGTGTACGGCATCACTCTCTTCACCCTGTTGATATGTTTTTGTAATGATTTCCACTTTATCAGAAACCATGAATGAGGAATAAAAACCAAGGCCGAAATGCCCGATCAAATCCTCGGCATCACCTTTTCCTTTGTATTTGTTAACAAATTCTTCGGCACTCGAAAAAGCGATCTGATTGATATATTGCTCAACTTCCTTAGCTGTCATGCCAACTCCCCTGTCACGAACAGTCAGCGTTTTCTTCTTTTTATCTAGCATTACCTCAATAGTGATATCTCCGAGTTCTTCTTTGAATTCTCCGACAGATACAAGGGTCTGCAGTTTTTTTGTAGCGTCAACAGCGTTGGAAATCAGTTCACGAAGGAATATTTCGTGATCAGAATAGAGAAATTTCTTAATGATGGGAAAAATGTTTTCGGTTTTAACATTAATAGTTCCTTTTTCCATATCTTTAACAATTTTAGTACTAAGCCAGTGCGCATACCAAAGCCTGTGCCATGCAATTGGTGGCTGACAAATTGACAAAAGAGTTGAGCTGTCCTGCTTCAAAAACGGATTTGCACTTTATCAATATAAGGTATGTTTGGTACACATATAAATAGGGAAGTTGTGCACTTCCCTATTCAACCCTCCTTACTCCTTATAAGCTACCAGAGGTAACATCAATCTCTGGAAAATCCAGGCTATTTGATAACCTGCAATTTTTTAGTGTATGTTCCCTGTTTGGTCGTAATCTGAATTAAATACATTCCATTACTTAAAAAAGGTAAATCCAATAATGCATGGTGGCGATTCTCATGCACTGTGTAAAATTCTTTCCCTGAAATATCTGTTATGGTTATTCTTTCTATCAACTGATTTGCAGTAACCTGCAAATAATTACTGGCAGGATTTGGAAATAAGTTCACATCAACCTGCTGCAATTCAATTACTGAAGTGCTCAGTTCAACCTGCAATGTTACCGGTATAATTAAAAGTGGGTTGTCATAATCGTTACTTGAAATTCTGAGGTTTGCAGTGTATGTTGTAACTTCCAAGCCTTCAGAATTAAATGAAACGGCTATATCCTGAGTGGCTGCTCCGTCAATCACTCCGGTTTCAGGGCTAACGCTCAACCAATTCATACCATTGAATGAAAGATTTGCACGAATATTCCAGTTGCCATTCATACCGTAACCAGAAAGGTGCTCCCAATTGGTAGCATCTTCACTTACCCAATCTCCATCCTGAATGGCGGGGCCTCCATCAATCCCCAGAATGAATGTTCCTGCTTCATGAATAACTTCAAAACCTACCCAGATATCAGATCCGCTGATAGTAACAGCATTATCGAGTGCAATTGTACTCCAGCCTTCAGGGATCAGAGCACAGTTTTGCTGGTAGAGAACTGAACCAGGGGAGGTAGTTGTACCGGCATCCCAGATAATGAGTTTAAGGCTTGACGGGGTATCATCTATATAAACGTCAACAGACTCAAGCTGATAGTTTTCAAAAACTGATGTAAGCTCTGATGGAAACCGGGCCGCTCCATAAAACGTTCCTCCGTCAACCAACCCCACGGAGTTGGCATTAGTGCCGTCGTAATGAAGTGCGGTTCCTGTTTTGATTGCCTTCCTTTCAACTTTATCTTTTATTTTTGATTTTTGGGTCACTAAATCAAGTTTTCCCGACTTATATTCAATACCCGTTGGAACCTGATGAACTTTTGGTGCAGCAGCGGTGTATTGAACAACAATGTCATAGTGAAGCAAACCATCACCAACATTTTCGATGGTTAAATTTTGTATGGATGATTCTCCGGGAGCAAGTGTCTCGGTCATATCCATAGGATTGATTTCAATGCCCGGATTACCGGGATTTAAATCTAACATAAAGCTAATCCAATCACCTGTTGGCAATTCGGCTGCGCCGATAAATTTATTACCATCAGGTGTTACATCATTGATACTGAAGAAGATCCAGTCTGAAGCCTCAAACCAACCCCTGCCAGCAACATACTCATTAAATGTTTCCATGACACCGTTTGGATGTCTCACAAAAGCTCTCCTGTCGGGAGGCAAGGGTGGAAATCCTTCGGCTGTATAGCCGAATACGGTGCCATCGTCAAGAACCTTAATAGGATTTAATGTACCGAGATTCAGGCTATTTGGAAATAAAGTAACACCCTCTGTGGGTGACCAGATGAAGCCGCTTTCCCAACCCAAAGAACCTGTAACGTAATTCCCACTGGCCGAGGCGCCAAATGCCTCACCATACTGCGTTTCATCAATATAGATAATTTCATCGTTGTACCAAATAACAGGAGTTCTTGTCCAGTTTGGTTCAGCCCAGCCGTATATTACACTCCCGTTGGCACTGATTCCGTTTGCTCTTGAGTTTGCCTGAATGGCAGCACCAATCATATCGTATCCTTCTTCCTGTGTCCAACTGAAGGCCTTGACGGACCAGTCAGGATACCATTGCATGCCTGCCACCGTGCTTCCATCGGCTGTGATGCCATAAGCCAGGTTGTAAGATGTTCCGAATATTTCCGGTGAATCAGGATTCATGCCCAGGAACTGCCATTGTCCGGTTGTTTTGTTCCAAAGTCCTGCAGTACTCACATCCATTCCTTCGTACTGAAATTCAGTATAGTAAGTACCTGCAACCATTCCGCTATCTGAAACCCCCTGGGCATCACCAGAGAATCCAACGGTTCCGCTAAACATTGTCCATAAAAAACTGTTCATTCCACCAAACTGGCTTCCAGATACATACATTCCATTTGATGAAATACCGGTTGGAAAGGTGTATTCCGGATATATGACTGTCAAATTAACCGGTTGAGCTTCCATCACATTCAGTGTAGCAACAATTGTGGCATTTGGATTCACAGGGTCATTGCTTGTAATGTTAATATTTGCCTGATATGTTCCCAGATCGAGACCAGAGGCATCAAAGGCTAACGAAATTGTTTGGTCTGATCTTGCCGGGATACTGCCACTGATTGGGCTGGCCATCAACCAGGAGTTAGCATTAAGAAATTCAATTTCTATATCGAATGTCAGGTTCAGAATACCGTCATTCATGATATCAAAGGATTTTGAACCAGAACCACCCTGCCCCACTGTTTGGTTAATTTCTAATGTACTGACATTCAATATAGGTGAGTCGTCTATCTCTTCGCCCAAAGATATATCATCAACAATCCAATAATGAGCGAATTCACCTTCATACCTGAAAGCGATGTAAACATCTTCGCCGGCATAAGCTTCAAGGTTAATAAAATGCTGTACCCAGGTATCCACTACTTCTCCAACTGTCCATACCTCTGCAAAATCCTCGTCACCAGGGTTTCCGCTTCCGGTACTGACCAAAACGCTGTTTTTGTAGTAATAACTGACATCGCCGACAAGGCTCCAAAAGGAAAGATAGAAAAATCCTTCTTCAGGAACAGATATTTGTGGTGTAACCAACCAGCCATCCTGATATTGTTGTCCCCACCCATGATAGGCAGAATATTGCCCTCCGGGAGTATTGTTATACCAGCTAAGGTTCCAGGCACTTCCATCAGCATCCATATCGAACATTGACCATCCGATGGGCGGAAAAGTTTCGCTTTCAAAATCCTCGGTAAATGGATATACATTGGTGTTAATTATTTCAAGGGTGACCAATACTGTAACTGTCGGGTTCACAGGGTCGTTGCTGATGATGTTAAGGTTTGCCTGGTACGACCCAAACCCCAGGCCCGAAGCATCGAAATCAAGGGAAATTTCAGATGAGGAGAAAGTACCGATAGTTCCGCTGGTTGGGTTTACATCCAGCCAGCCTTCAGCATTCAGATATTCAATTCCGGTATTGAAAGTGAGTTCTAAAATACCATCGTTCATAACCGTTAAGGTTTGCGAACCGGTTCCATTCAACCCTAACACCTTATTAATTACTAATGTGCTGACATTCAGAACAGGAGAGTCGTCAACTTCCTCACCTAAAGCAATATCATCAACATACCACTGATGACCCCAGGGGTCTCCTTCATACCTGAAAGCTAAGTATATGTTCTGCCCGGCATAAGCCTCAAGATTAACAAAGTATTGATACCAGGCCCAGGCGTTGTTGGTTTCTGTCAGCGTCCAAACTTCTACATAATCATTGTCGGTCGGATCAGCACTTCCGGTGCTCACCAGAATGCTGCTCTTTTTGTATGCCCAGTTATCTGCCAGCCAACTCCAGAAAGTGAGGTAGAAAAATCCTTCAGCGGGCATGCTTATTTGGGGTGTAACTAACCAGTTATCCATCACAAATTCAGGATTGGAATTATGGTATGCTGATTTGGCTCCATCCGGGGTGTGGTTCATCCAGGGGTGCAGTTCCCAGTTCTGGGAATCATTCAACAGGCTGTGCAAGACCCATCCGGTGGGCGGGAATAAACCTTCTTCAAAATTCTCGGTAAAAGGATAGTCAGTTTTTCCGTTTTCCTGCATTTCGCCCGGAAAAACACGCATTGTGCTTAAGGTTAGTAAAATCAGGGCTAACAGAGGTAACCCAATTTGTAAAGTGAAATTGTTACGCATAGCTAATTGCTTTTAGTAATTAATAATTGATCAGTTTTATAATTTATTCGAATTTGTGTTCAGGCTATTGTGTGATGGCTTATCATCCGTCAACTCTTTAGCTTCAATGAACTTGAGCAGCTTTTTCAATGCCCGTGTTTTATCCTTGTTACGCTCCAGGAGCTTTTGAATATTATCTTCTGGTTTTGGTTCTTTTTTTGAATTATCTGATGATTGTCGCATATTTCAAAATTTTTTACTTTAGTCTTAGGGTATAAATATTTCAAATCAGATTGTACTTTTATGCAACCCAATTGGTATGATGTTGCAACTTCATTGCTACAAACATTGATAATTTACTCATAATATGTGAATTAACTGATAGCTTGGTGATCTTTTCGTCTAACCGTTGTATTTACATTTTTGTAAGTCAAATTTTTCCTGTATCGGAATCATTTTATTTTGCAACCCGGATCTTTCTGGTTGTTGTTTCATTCTGTGTCGCTAAAAGAACCAGGTACAAACCAGTTGGAAGCCGCGAGATGTCAATTTGAACCGATTTTAATCCGACGCTTTGTTTATGAACAATTCTGCCAGTAGCATCAATAAATGTTATTTCATCAATTTCGGTATCCATTGTAACTGAAACTACTGAACTTGCCGGGTTTGGGTACAGGCTGACTGAAGTGAAAGGAATACCCTGAGCTGATACTGTGCCCGAAATCATAGTAATAACAACGGTTACATTCTGATTTGTTACTTCAACATTACCCTGGACAGTAATAAAACCATCGAGCGATACACTATAGTTATAAACTCCCGGTTCTATCTGAAAAAAAGAATAATTGTTGGGAGGGTTTGGATTATTTCCTAAGGTTATACCAGCATTATTAAGCGAATTCCCATCCTCATCCTTTACGTCAAATACGACTTTATAAAATGCTTGTGATAAGTCCCATTTCATTAAAAAACCAGCATCATGAATCGAGAAAAACGGATTCCCGGCTATAAACTCAACAGAATCAATTGATGCACCCACTGCATATATCTGATCATTTTGCATTACGATAGCATCACGGTATTCAACTCTGGATTCAATTCCTTCTCCATACAGGGCAAAAGCTTTTTCAAATTCACCATTATCATCAATGATTACCTGAAACATCCCCAGGCTATTGGGGCTTTGCATTTCAATTACTTTATGCCCCTCAAAATAAAACGGGGTATAGCTGTCAAAACCACCTCCAATAAAAATTCTGTTGTCATCATCAATATTCAGATTAAAAGCTCTTGTGGCAAACTCGCTACCCATGCTCTTAAGCCAGATCAGATCAAGATTACCGGTGAACTTTGCCACATATGCATCCTCAATGCCAAATGATATGGGCAGACTGCCATTAATATTGAATTCAGATCCCGATTCAAAAAATCCGGCAGCAACCAGATTGCCCTCGTTATCCAGTTTTAGACGGGTCAAATTTTGGTTCATCGTACTACCATACGCAACTACATCTGAAACTTGCGCACTCACGGTTGAGAGCTTTAAAATAGCTATCCAGTCATACCAGCCCTGCCCCTGGTAAGGCAATATGGTGTCGCCAACAATGAGCGGTTTTGAATATTCTATTGCCAGAAAAAGATGTTCATTATATATATGAATAGCCCTTGGATTTGACCAGCCCGGATCACCCTCATCAATAAAATTAAAATTTGTTCCATACAATGCTGCTCCTTGCGAATTTAGTTTGGCGATAAAGGTTTGAGTGCCCCATCCCACCTGCGTAAATAGAAATTCTATGTTATCAATAGCAAAGCTGGTATTAGAGTATCCTGAGATGTAAATATTATCACCAGCATCAATTGCAACTTTGGTAATGGACATATTATAGTACTCCTCGTAAGGCAGGATGGGTTTATACCAAATCAAGCTTCCGTCAAAGCCAGAGAATTTTGCTACAACTCCTCTTGATGTCCATTCCATGTTTGGCACATAAACTACTTCGCCGTTGATTTTTACCGTGTCGTTTGACGAAGACCATCCCACAGCAACAATATTGTTTTCACTATCCAATGCCATATCGAAAAAGGTTTCATAACCTTCGCCAACCATGGTAGAATGCCATATTATGTTACCATCCAGATCCATTTTGACAATCAGTGCATTGCTGCTGGTATAATAGGGTAAGCTTAAGCCATCATATTCAGCGCCCAGGTACCAATAGCCATTGGTAATTAATGATTCCCCATCGTACAAAATGTTATTGAAAGCAGATTGTTCGTTCGCTATAATATGCTTCGACCATTCAGCATTGGTGTGCTGTGAATAAGCAAATGGTACGATTGAGTATGATACTAATAATAAGATAATCGTTATACTTACCTTCATAACAGGATATTTTAGGATCTTGGGTTAAAATTTTTGCAATATTATTCAGTATCAGAAAGCTGGGCAAACTATTCGTCTGCACTTTTGTACTACGATAACATGAATACTCTGCTACATCTTCGCTACAACAATGCAGTAAGCATTGATTTATAGGATATTATGTCCGGACCGGTCATCCGGAGGCAGGAACTAATATCCAATGTAATAGCTTGTGTGAAGTATGGATTAAATACGGGAAAGGAATTCAATCAATCCAACCTCGGAGTTGGTAAGATTGAGCTTTTGGCGAAGCCGGGTTCTTGCAACATCAATGCTTCTTGGCGATTGACCTGTAATTGAAGAAATCTCTTTAGTTGACATGTTAAGGCGAAGAAACGCACAAAGCCTTCTCTCATTTGGAGTTAGATCGCGGTTGGTCTCATTTAGCTTTTCGTAGAATTTGTTGTGAACCTGATGAAAACGTGTTTCAAACTCCGTCCAGATGCTTTCTTCCTTTGAACCCTCGAGCTCTTTGATGATTTCTTTGATTAGATTTTGATTCTCTTGTTTAAAGCTTTGCCTGTTGGCCATTAATTTGTCGGCAATACTATGAATCAGTTCATTCTTTCTGATTTGGTAAATCACATTTGTTGTAAGCTCCTTGTTTTTAATCTCTAATTCTTTGGCAAGGGATTCTTTTTCCAAAGCCGCCTTTTCTGAAGCAAGTTGTATGTTATTGTTTAAAAGGCTTAGTCTTCGCAGGCGGCTCTGGGAAAGCACATACAAAAGCCCAAGTATGACAACAATCAGCAACAGAAGGATGGCAGTAAAAAGATGACGCAGCTTTTGTCTTCGCTGTTCCGTGAGCCTGATATGCTCTTTTTCCTGATACTGTGATGTTATTTCCATTTTTGTAAACGCGCGCAGAGTTTCCTCACCTTTAAGCTTATCGGAATATTCTTTTAAAAGAATATGATATTTTAAGGCCGAATCGGATTGGTTCAATGAATTGAAAATTTCAAACAATTGCTCGCTGATTGAGGACAATATTGAGGTGCTTCCCACCACAAAAGCTAAACTATATCCATTATAAAAGTTGTCAAGCGCTTTTTCATGGTTCTGCTGCGATTTGTGCAAAATACCCAGCATTCTGTATGAAGAGGCTTCCCCACCTTTGTCATTTATTTCTTTCCTGATCATCAGTGCTGAGTTCATATTTTTATAAGCCTCATCAAACTCTCCCATTTTCATATGGATGCTTCCGAGGTTGTTATGCAGCATTGCCAGATTTTTTTGTTGATTGGGTAAGCGTCTTGACAAGCTGATCCCCCTGTGATAATAATCAATGGCTTGATTGTACTCATTCAGGTTTTAATGTACTATTCCAAGATTATAATAAATATAAATAACATGAAAAGTAGGAATCTTATAG
>CAYQRU010000140.1:0-8372 GCA_964419945.1 uncultured Bacteroidales bacterium
TGTTCTGAAATGCAACTGATTGAGAAATAAATAAAAGGCTTTTAACAAAACCTGGCAGTTTACCATTAAGCTGTCAGGTTTTCGTTTTAACAAAGTATAATAGCGTACTTTTGCGTCCATAAGTTAATTTTCCCTGATGAAACTTTCGGTCGTTATTGTTAACTACAACGTAAAATTCTTTCTTGAACACTGCCTTCATTCGGTTCGCAGGGCAATACAAGGCATTGATGCTGAAATATTTGTTGTTGATAATAATTCGGTGGATGGATCTATAAAAATGCTTTCTGAAAAATTTCAGGAAGTCAGGGTAATCGCAAACAAAGTTAATAAGGGTTTCTCAAAAGCCAACAACCAGGCAATCGTGCTTTCACGTGGTGAATATGTGTTGCTTTTGAACCCTGATACCATTGTTGAGGATGATACCCTGATTAAGGTTGTTGCTTTCATGGACAAGCACCCTGATGCCGGAGGCCTTGGAGTGAAAATGATTGACGGTAAAGGACGCTTTCTTCCTGAGTCAAAGCGAAGCCTTCCTACGCCAGCCATAGCATTCTACAAGATTTTCGGACTGTCAAAGTTATTTCCGCGATCAAAGCTCTTTGGTCAGTACCATCTTTCTTATCTTGACATGGATCAGACTCACCAGGTGGGAGTAATAAGCGGAGCCTTTATGCTTTTGCGCCGCAGTGCACTTGATAAAGCCGGACTACTCGACGAAGCTTTTTTTATGTATGGCGAGGATATTGATCTCTCATACCGCATTACTAATGCAGGTTACAGGAATTATTACTATCCCGAAGCAAGAATCATTCACTATAAGGGTGAAAGCACGAGAAAAACCAGCGTCAATTATGTCCTGACATTTTACAATGCCATGATCATTTTTGCCAGAAAACATTTTTCGAGAAAAAATGCAAGGTTATTTTCTTTTCTGATCCATCTTGCCATATGGTTTAGGGCGGGCATTTCCATTCTCTGGCGTTTTATCAGGAATTCTTTCATGCCGATACTAGATGCAGTGCTCATTTTTTCCGGTATCTATTTGTTGAAAAACTATTGGGAAGATAAATTCATCTATCTGGGCGAAGGTAACTATCCTGATGAATTTCTGCAAGTTCTGGTACCTTTTTATATTCTTGTATGGCTTTTGGCTACTTATTTCAGTGGTGGTTATGATAAACCCGTAAAACTCATCAAAATACTTCAGGGATTGTTCTTTGGTACCATTACAATCCTTGTAATATATGCACTCCTGCCCGAAGATTACCGGTTTTCGCGTGCATTAATCATCCTTGGTGCTTTCTGGGGCTTGTTTTCCATGATTGGAATCCGTTTGTTATTGCACCTTTCCAATATCAAAGATTTCAGGCTTGGATCAACAGAGAATAAAAGATATCTTGTTGCCGGCGAATTCGCTGAAGCTGAACGTGTTGCTGAATTGCTCAGAAAAACTGAACTGAACCCAAGTTTCATCGGACTCGTGAGCCTGAATGATTCCAATTCAAAAGGAAACGGTTTTATCGGTACCCTGAGCCAGATAAGGGATATGATCACCATATACAATATTGACGAAGTGGTTTTTTGCGCTAAAGATATCCCGGCCCGGCTTGTGATTGATTTGATGTCAGATTTGGGTCATACAAGGGTAGAGTACAAAATTGCTCCGCCCGAAAGCCTATCCATCATCGGCAGCAATTCGATAAACACCACTGGTGATTTATATATGATTGATATCAACTCAGTTGCCCGTATCAACAACCGCAGGAACAAACGTTTGTTTGATGTGGTTGCTTCGCTGGCCATGTTAACCACACTACCTATCCTCTTGTTCCTTGTAAGAAATCCCCTGGGTCTTATCCGCAATATATTTCTTGTACTTATATCCATGCGCTCATGGATAGGATATGGAACGATAGATTATTCGGGTGAACCCCGTCTTCCTGAGATACGCAAAGGGATCCTTCATCCTGCCGATGCCTTGCCGCACCGCCATCTGAATCCGGAAGATATTACCCGCCTGAATATATTATATGCACGCAACTATCAATTAATTAATGATTTACGAATTTTATATAAGGCTTTCAGGGAACTGGGAAGATAAAACCTGTAACATCTGAAATTTCTGGCTTCAGTTTACCGGATCCGGAATGATGGTTTATTTTATCGATCGTTCTTTGTACTTCGAAACCAATTATTTCCAAACAAATATACTTTATCTTTGTTACCTAAGTGGAAGCCTGTCATCAAGCATACACTGCAAAAAAATATCATCCTCATAGATTTATGAATCATTTTAATCATCATCCAAACATACAGAATAATGTCAAAATTTGAAATTGTAATGCCCAAGATGGGCGAAAGCGTGATTGAGGCCACTATTATACGATGGCTTAAAAAAGAAGGAGACAGTATTAAAGAAGATGATCCTGTCTGTGAAATCGCTACCGATAAGGTTGACTCTGAAATTCCAAGTCCTGTTGAAGGAGTGCTTAAAAAAATTCTCTTTGCCGAAAATGAAGTAGTAGCAGTTGGAGCAATTATTGCCATTATTGACCTTGATGGAGAAAACAATGGCGAAACTGGTTCAACCGAACCGGAAAAATCTGCTGAAATAACGGAAAGTAAAACTGAACAATCTCATCAGGTCATTGAATCGCAACGAACTACCATTGAGGAATCTTCTCCCTCACGGTTCTATTCTCCACTTGTAAAAAATATTGCCAGAGAAGAGAAAATCAGCATTGCGGAGCTTGATAAAATCCCAGGCTCTGGTAAAGACGGCCGCCTGACAAAGGATGATCTGTTAAATTTTATTAAAACCCGTTCAAAACAGAAGCCGGAACCACTGCCAATTTCAAGAGCTCAATCGTCAAAGCCAGCTTTTCAGAATCTATCTTCAACACCGGTAACCGCTTCAAAAGATGATGAGATTTTCGAAATGGATCGTATGCGCCGCCTCATCGCTGATCATATGGTGCAATCGGTTCATATTTCTCCTCATGTAACTTCATTCATAGAAGTGGATGTTACCAATGTAGTAAAATGGCGTGAACGCATAAAAGACGATTTTTTGAAGCGTGAAGGTGAGAAAATCACCTTTATGCCAATTTTTATTGAGGCCACAGCAAAAGCACTGAGAGAATTTCCGAATGTGAATGCATCCATTGATGGTTACCAGGTGATCCGTCGTAAAAATATCAATATCGGCATGGCTACTGCATTACCAAACGGTAATCTGATCGTTCCCGTAATTAAAAATGCTGATCAGAAAAACCTGGTAGGCCTTGCCAAAGATGTGAATGGTCTTGCTGCGCGGGCCCGGAGCAATAAACTTGACCCGGACGATATCCAGGGAGGTACATTTACCATAACAAATTTTGGAACCTTCGACAGCATCACGGGTACACCTATTATAAATCAGCCGCAGGTTGCTATTCTTGGTATAGGAGCCATAAGAAAAAAACCGGTTGTGTTAGAAAACAAAGCTGGAGATGTTATAGCTATCCGCCACATGATGATCCTCAGTATCTCCTATGATCATAGGCTTGTTGATGGTGCATTGGGTGGTATGTTTATTAAGAGAATAGCTCAACTTCTTGAAAACTTTGATTCTGAGATGGTGGTTTGAGTGTAGGAGTATTAAGTGAAAATCTTCTCCTTAAGCATTGTAAATTTTTTGAATATGAATATTCACCTTACCCGTCCGCTTGCCGTTATTGATCTTGAAACTACAGGTACCAATGTCGGCAGCGATCGCATTGTAGAAATATGCATCCTGAAAGTGTATCCCGATGGAAAACAGGATTTGAAAACCAACCGGATTAATCCCGGGATTCCCATACCTCCTGAAGTGATCGCGATACATGGTATCAGCGATGAAGATATTAAAGATGCACCTTCTTTTGCTCTGTTAGCACCACAGTTATCTCAGATGCTTGCAGGTTGTGATCTTTGCGGTTACAATGCATTGAAATTTGATATTCCCTTGCTGGCAGAAGAATTCCTTCGAGCCGGGGTAGATTTCGACCTGAAAGGACGACGGATAGTTGACGTTCAAAATATTTTTCACAAAATGGAACCCCGCAACCTCAGGGCAGCCTATCAGTTTTATTGCAACAAAGATCTAATAAATGCCCATAGTGCCGAAGCCGACACCGTTGCAACCTTTGAAATACTCGATGCGCAGATCAGAAAATATGAAAATATGATTTACACTGATACCAATGCTAAAACCAGTTTTCCTGTTCAAAACGACATAGGCTTTCTTCACTCATTTTCGGTATATCACAAATTTTGTGATCTTGCCGGACACCTGATATTTGATGATCAGGGCATGGAAACTTTTAATTTTGGCAAATATAAAGGTAAGACTGTTGAGGAAGTTTTTAAGAAGGAACCATCTTATTACGACTGGATGATGAATGCCCAGTTTCCCAAT
Organism: uncultured Bacteroidales bacterium; assembly: GCA_964419945.1. Lineage (GTDB taxonomy): Bacteria > Bacteroidota > Bacteroidia > Bacteroidales > JAAYJT01 > JAAYJT01. Next base: position 4,439 of record CAYQRU010000140.1, read on the forward strand.
TATACCAAGAAAGTAATTACAGCAATCAAACTCAGGGGATTTAACAAAGGATCTGCTTCTATGAAGTAGACTTTTTAATAATATTGCCGTTCATATAAACTGCAAATCAGCGATATATATTTTTTTATCAGAAATTACATTTATTACATCACATCATGAAGATCATTTGCATTGGCCGGAATTATATCGAACATGCCCGGGAACTGCATAATCCTGTTCCAATGAAGCCTGTTTTTTTTCTGAAACCCGATACAGCATTACTCATACGCAATCGTCCGTTTTTTTATCCTGATTTTTCAAATGATATCCACTACGAACTGGAACTGGTCTTCAAAATTTCTAAAAACGGAAAAAATATTGCAGCAAGATTTGCTCCTGATTATTACAATGAAATAGGACTTGGTATTGATTTCACCGCACGCGATCTGCAACAGGAATGCAAAGAAAAAGGATTACCGTGGGAGATCTCCAAAGGGTTTGACCAGTCAGCAGCCATCAGTGGATTTATTCCTCTTGATACATTGCCGGATGCCACTAATATTGCTTTTCATCTGGATATTAACGAAAAAACGGTACAACAGGGCAACAGCAGTGATATGATTTTTGGAATTAACACGCTGATTGCATACGTGTCTGAGTTTATGACGTTGCGGGCAGGCGACCTTATTTTTACCGGGACTCCTCCGGGAGTAGGTCCTGTTAAAATTGGTGACAAAATTCAGGGATATCTTGAAGATGAATTATTGATTTCATGTGAGATAAAATAAGAATAACAGTACCTGTTATGCTGATCAGGCTTGCTCAATCTGCAGATCTTATTACAATCAATGAAATATATAACCATGCCATTGCCCTTAAGGCAACTGCTGAACTTACACCATATTCACTTCAGGAACGCCATGATTGGATAAAAAAACATCCTCCGGACAAATATCCTGTTTTTGTAGCCGAATTAACAGGTCTGGTGGCAGGTTGGCTTTCACTGAGCCCTTACCGGGCTGGCCGGATGGGATTGAGATACACAGCAGAGATCAGCTATTATATTCATCCTGATTTCTGGCGGCAGGGAATTGGTTCAGCTCTTGTAAGGTATGCTGTTCGTGTTGCATCTGATTATAAGTTCCGGGTATTAATAGCAATCATCCTCGAACATAATACAGCAAGTATACAATTACTTGAAAAACATCACTTTGAAAAATGGGGCTTTTTGCCTGAAGTCGCTGATTTTGATGGTAAAAGATGCGGGCAGTTTTATTACGGAAAAATCATCTGCTGATTTTTACCCTGCACTTTGCACTGATTACTGCACAAGTAAGGTTCTGGTCAATGTTCCCACAATAAAAATACACATTTAGAAATCTCGGTATTTTGGACAAAACGGCCACGAACTGGATCAAATTCATCTGCCAAAAGTTCGAGCAAGTTGCTTCCTTTACCCTTGGCATACAAAGGAACCAGAGAATTCGTATGTTCTTTGCTGTACCATTGCATTTCAGGTAATTCGCCTTTTCCACGGGATTTTACCTCGGTCAGAACTTTTTTATCTGAATCAGGCCCCCAAAGCATTCCGGTTTCATGGTCTGCTGTAACGATCACAAGCGTTTCAGCCCAACTGCTGTATTTTTCAATCCATTTGACCACTGCATCAACTGCCTTGTTAAAATCACAGACTTCTTCAATCATTCGACCAGATTGATTGCTGTGGGCAGCCCAGTCAATGGCACCACCTTCTACCATAAGGAAAAAACCGTCAGGTTCTTGGTTAAGTACATGCAGTGCTGCCAGTGTCATTTGCTCCAGGTTGGGCAATCCGACATTCATGGGCTGCTTCCATGGCATTTGCTCTTCTTTGTTTTTTCTCCCCTGCTGAAGAGTTGAATGTACTTTTGGAATACCCAGCAGGCGTTCAGGTATGTTTTCCCCCCTCGCAAGTGCAGCAAAATCAACACTGTCGGTGATCAATGTCCAGGCGTCGGGTTTTGCATCATGATCAATATCAGCAACAGTATATTCTTTGTCATTTATTTTAAAATTGATCACTGAACTGTTGTGCTTAATCTGTTTCCAAAGTTCAGCACCCCCAACATACTTGTATGTTGACTCAGTTTGTTCGCCATCATCGTCAAATTCAGGGTGTCCGCAACCCATTAGGACCTTCAGTTTTGTTTTGAGAATTTGTTGTTGCGCGATTTGTTCATAATTATTTCTGTACTCATTGTGAGCCGAAAAACCGGCGGGAGTTGCATGTGATATTTGAACACTTGAAATGACTCCTGCTGCTTTTCCTAAATCCATGGCGAGTTCGGAAATATGCCGAAGGGTATCGCCTTCAATACCAATCCCGATAGCACCAAGGTAGGTTTTAAAGCCTGTTGATAAAGCTGTTCCGGCTGCCCCTGAGTCAGTATAATCCTTTTTCAGATAAGCAGTATCGCTCCAGGCATTGCGTGGGTTGTAGCCAGTGGCATAACCATCCGGGGAATTTATGTCAATAACGGCAGGGTAGGTAGCCTGAGCTACTCTGAGCCATTCCTTGCCTTCGAAAGCAAGCTTTCCTGTTGCACCGTAGACAAACAGGCTGGTTGCATCCACATGATTAAAGCCCATTCCATCGCCAATGAGGATGATTATGTTTTTGGGCGATTCTTTTACCGGTGTTAACTGTGAACAGGAAAAACTCCATATACTCACAACGAGGGCTGGCAAAATGAAAAATTTAGGTTTCATACGAATTGTTTTTTTTGAACAGGTTTTTATTATGATTGTTGTCGGATACAAAAGACAGGATACGCCTTCACAAGTAATTTTTCCTGTCGTGTTTCATGTATGACCGTGTTCTGTTCTCCTGATTATTTCATTCTGCAAAGCTTCACCCAGGTCATTGAAATAATCAGAATAACCAGCCACACGCACGATGAGATTTCTGTACTTTTCAGGATGTTTCTGGGCTTCCCGCAAGGTTTCAGCATCCACCACGTTAAATTGAATGTGATGACCATCCTCACGGAAATAGGTTCGGATTAGTGCAGATAATTTTGTGATGGCTTCATCTGAGCCGAAAAACGAAGGTGAAAATTTTTGATTCAGCAGAGTACCTCCGGTTTTTATGTGATCAATTTTCGATGCTGACTGAAGTACGGCAACAGGTCCTTTGTGGTCAGCACCCTGCACCGGGCTAATGCCTTCACTTAATGGTTCACCGGCAAGACGCCCGTCGGGCATGGCGCCTATCACACTTCCAAAATATACATGGCTGGTTGTGGGCAGCATATTGATTCTGAATACTCCTCCCTTATATGTCGGACGCCGGGTTACTGCTGTATAGAAACTATTGAAAACTCTCACAGCATGAAGGTCAGCTTTGTCATCATTATTCCCCCATTTGGGGGTTTCGTAAATAAAATTGTAACGCCAGTTATCAAAACCTTCAAAATTTGATTCCAGGATTTTTACCAGTTCACTCATGGTCAGGAGTTTCTCATTAAAAATCCATTTTTGAATTGAACTGAAGTTATCGGTGATGCTGCCAAGGCCAACACCCTGTATATAACTTGTGTTGTATCGGGCTCCTCCAGCATTATAATCTGTTCCATTGGCTATGCAATCGTCAATATGGAGCGACAGGAAAGGAGCAGGCATATATTCTGCATATAATTGCTCTATCCGGTTATTACCTTCAATTTTTATGTCAATAAAATATTTCAGTTGATCTTCAAATGCTTTGAAGAAATCCTCAAAGCTCTGAAATTCATTTATATCGCCTGTTTTCAATCCTATTTGTTTTTTTGTCCTGGGATCGAAGCCATTAAAAAGTGTAATTTCCAGTACCTTATTCAGATTAAAATAACCTGATAATGTATAGGATTCAGTACCGAATGCACCCGTTTCAACTCAACCGCTGGCTCCTCCGTTTCGTGCATCTGCTAACGATTTT
>CAYQRU010000141.1:0-4862 GCA_964419945.1 uncultured Bacteroidales bacterium
AATCCGGTTACAGATGCCTGCGATCCGGCTCCGGTGATGGATATCAGTTATCAGGACACCAATACAGGTACAGTGTACACCCGTGTATTTACGATTACAGCCACCGACGCCTGTGGCAATATTAATACCTGTGTGCTGACCTATCGCTGGGACGAAAATGTGCAACCCGCCATCAGTATTACGAACACTGCTGACAGCCCTACATATTCTTATGAGAACGAAGTGGTTCAGTACACTTATGTTGTGACCAATACCGGCAATGTTGCACTCACGAATGTTACAGTGGCAGATCCTCATACCGGTACTTTAATAAATATTGGAACCCTGATACCCGGACAGATTTACACGGTTACCGGTACCTATACTATCACCCAGGCTGATGTTGATGCAGGTATTGTGACCAATACAGCCACAGCAGCAGGCACACCACCCATCGGGCCGGATGTAAGCGATAACGACGATGAGACCATCACCGCGCTACAAAATCCCTCGGTTTCACTGCTGAAAACAGCCAATCCTGCCATTTATTCTTTTGTTGGTGATCAGATCATTTACACGTTTACTGTGAAAAATACAGGAAATGTTACACTTAATGATCTTAAAGTGGATGATGCACTGACAAATTCTGTTGGCCTGGCTGTTCAACCTTCAGAGCTTGCACCAAACCAGACTGGAATTGCTACAGCAACCTACAGCATCACCCTTGTTGATCTGCAAAACGGCAATGTACCTAACACAGCGACAGTTTCAGCAAAAGATCCCAACGACAATCTCATCCAGAATACTGATGATGAAAATATTACCGCCACCTGGGCTGATCTGAAAATTACCAAAATGGGAACGCCAAATCCGGTGGTTGCAGGGCAACTGATTACATATACCATCACAGTGAATAACCTTGGTCCGGATGCTGCTTTAAATGTAGTTTTGGATGACCTTGTTCCTGCTTCCATTTTATCACCTACCTTCAGCACAGACAATGGCTTGAATTTTAACCCCTGGGTGAATCCTTACGCTCATGGTACGCTGAATTCTGGTCAGAGTTTCAGCATTTTATTACGCGGCACAATCATTCCATCACAACCCCAGGGAAGCATCATCACCAATACTGCATCGGTTTTAAGCGATATCTACGACCCGGATCCAGATAACAATAACAGCACTAAGGAAATAGATGTGAATACATCGGCAGATATCACCATCACCAAAACCGACAGCCCCGATCCGGTGTTGGCAGGCGAGGAGCTTACCTGGACCTTTGTTGTAACCAATAATGGACCCAGTGATGCTCAGAATGTAAAAGTTGCCGACAATGTACCCGCCACAGTGTTGAATCCCAAATACAGCGCTGACGGAGGTATAACCTGGAACAACTGGGTAACTCCTTATACCTATGGTACACTTGCACTGTATGCCAGTTTTAGCTTTCAGATAAAAGGCACAGTAAATCCAAACCGTCCACATGGTTCAACTGTCAGCAACACAGCCGTGGTAAGCAGTACAACACCCGATCCGGATACTGATAACAATACAGCAATTGCTTCTACAACTGTTAACCGCGAAGCTGACCTTGCTGTTGTTAAGAAGCAAATTAATCCTGCTGTTCTTCCTTCAGTTACTGAGATCAACCCTTCAATAATTACAGCGGGAACAAAGATTTATTATATGGTTACTGTTAACAATTACGGCCCAAGCTATGCCGCCAATGTGGATATAAGCGATATTTTGCCTGTTGAAATAACCAACGCTGAATACGCACTTTTTCCCTCGATGGCTTGGTTTCCATGGACAGGCCATAGATTTTTGCTCGACTTTGAATTTCCGGGAACCAATCAGGTGCTCATCAGAGGCGATGTTAATCCGAATTTTGTAGGAACATTTACCAACACTGCTACCATTGCAAGCGATACTTATGATCCGGTTACAGATAACAATACATCATCAGTGAACACTGTGGTGCATCCTTCTGCCGATCTTGTTGTGACTAAAGAAGAAACTGTATCTCCGTTAATCATTGGTGGACCAATACAATATAGCATCACGATTACAAACAATGGTCCAAGCGCAGCTACAAATATTGAGGTTACTGATATTATTGATCCTGTTATAATTTCATCAGCCGAGTATTTTGACGGAACCGGATGGGTTTCGTGGACGGGTTCAGTGAATATTGGAACACTCAACAAAAGTGCGTCAGCCAATCTTACAATCAGGGGTATTTTGCTTGATTCAGGATTTGGTACAATCACAAATACAGTAACAGTAGCTTCACAGGATGTGCCTGATCCGGTACCAGGTAACAACTCATATACAATCTATACCCCTGTCAATTCGGAAGCCGATCTTGAAATCGTGAAAACCGGCCCGGCATCCATTGCTCCCGGGAATCAGATAGAGTTTACAATTCTTGTTACAAATCATAGCCATACCTTTGCTTCACTTGGAACAGTTGTGATTGATAATATAAATCCCAATGACGGATATGTACTGAATCCAACATATTCTGTTGATGGCAGCAACTGGTTTCCATGGACTGGTTCGCTGAATATTGGTACACTGGCCCCAACAGCTACTTTTACTTTTACCATCAAAGGCGATGTTCCGAGCAATCTTACCTCTGATATTCCGAATACTGCGAATGTTACCGGCGATCTTCCCGACCCCGATCCCAACAACAATACATCAACCATTCTTACCCCAATCAACCGCAATGCTGACCTTGAAATTGTCAAACTTCAGATTGATCCTTCCATCCTGCCTGTTGATGTTAATAACCTTCCTGTCAATCTTCAGGATTTATCAATTGATCCACGGGAAATAACCGCCGGGGAAGAAATCTACTACCTGCTCGTTTACATCAACCATGGCCCGAGCGATGCTACCGGTGTTGTTATCAACGATCTGGTTCCGGGAACCATTGAAAATGTGTTTTCTTCCAGATGCCAGGCAAATTATGCTCCATGGAGTGGATCATCGCCTGCATTTTCCCTCACAGTCGGTGAGGCATGCGTAATTGTTATCAGAGGTACAGTTCAGAGCGATGCAACTGGTGTGATTTCAAATACCGCAACAATCACTATGGATCCTGCTATCACCGATCCTGATCCTGACAATAATACTTCTACCGTAAATACCCAGATCATTCCAAAAGCAGATTTAAGTATTTTAAAAACAGGTCTTCCTAATCCTGTTAATGCCGGATCATTGCTGACGTATACTTTAATGGTCGAAAACAACGGGCCTTCCGATGCCCAGGATGTATGGGTGCATGACAGTTTTCCTGTGTTGTTGCTAAATCCTGAGTATTCAGTTGATGGAGGAACAATCTGGAATTTGTGGAACGGATCATTGTCAATAGGCAATCTTCCGAATGGTTCTGATTACACATTCCAGGTTCGTGGAGTCATTGATCCTGCTGCCATACAGGGAAGCCAGATCATCAACCTGGCCACAGTTACAAGTACAGTAACATCCGATCCGGACCCCGACAACAATCACTCAACAGCAACAAATAACATCAACAGAGTCGCTGATCTCAAGGTAACCAAGTTGGATTCGCCCGATCCGGTAATCCCCGGTAATCTAATTACTTATACAATAATTGTCGAAAATCTGGGGCCTTCAAATGCTTCAAACGTTGTAGTAACCGATAATTTACCTTCAGGGCTGCTTGCAATTGGTCATTCAACTACTTTTGGAGTATGGAATTCGCCTTTGTGGAATGTTGGATCCCTGGTAGCCGGAGGTGTTCAGACCCTTACGCTAACAGCAACCATTGCCGAACTTGCCAATGGAACAATTCTTACCAACATGGCATCAGGCTTTACTTCCACATTCGATCCGAATCCTGATAACAATATATCAACAGTAACAACTACTATTAGTGCATCCCCGGAAATCAGCCTGAACAAATACGCTGACAAGACTTCGAATATTTCAGAAGGTGAAATCATTACCTATTATTATGAAGTTGTCAATACAGGAAATGTTGCGGTAAATAATGTAGTGATTACTGATCTTCACAGCGGCCAGGGGGCACTTGGCGCCATCATTCCTTTATCTTATGGCACGTTGGCGGTTGGCCAGACTGTAACATTTACTGCTACTTATGTAGTCACTCAAGCTGATGTTGACCTGCAACATGAAATTGTGAATACAGCCACAGCTACAGCAACATTTGCCGGCTCCGGGTATAATGATCATGACGATGAAACTTTGACCCTGGAACCAGCTAATCCTATATTAGCAGTGAACAAAACAGCTACTCCCCAGACTTATGCTACCATCGGACAGCAGATATCCTATGAAATAAATGTACAAAACACAGGAAATGTAACATTAAGCAATGTTCTAGTGAGTGATCCGCTTACCATGTTTAGTACAACAATTACGAGCTTGGTTCCAGGTCAGACAGTGACATACACTTTAACCTATACAATCGTGGAAGATGATCTTATGGCAGGAACCGTTACCAATCTGGTAACCGCTTCCGGAAAAGATCCTCAGGGGAATGATATAGAAGATACTGATGACGAGATCATTCACGCTTTGTTTAACGAGATCATAGCCACTGATGATAATTATGGTCCGGTGAATAGCACGGCAGGTGATTCCAATGTTGGAAACGTATTAGATAATGATACGCTGAACGGAAGTCCTGTAAATACAAGCCAGGTGAATATTACTGTACTTCTTCCCTCATCTGATTCCGGGGTCTCATTGGACGTTTTAACCGGAGTGATCAGTGTCACTCCAGGCACACCTGCCGGGGTTTACTCAATTACATACCAGATTTGTGAGATACTGAACCCATTCAATTGTGATGATGCTGTTGTGACGATAGAAGTAGTAAACAATCCGCC
>CAYQRU010000141.1:4962-8370 GCA_964419945.1 uncultured Bacteroidales bacterium
AGGCCTGCGATGTTGCCACAGTGTATCTGCTGGTGTATCCGGTCAATAATCCGCCCGTTGCCATAGATGATGTGAACGTCACATTCATTGATACTCCTGTAAGTGGAAACATGCTTATCAACGATTATGACCCGGATGGCGATCAGATCATCCTTAATCCGGTGTTGATTACTGATCCGGTTAATGGAACAGTAGTATTTAATCCGGATGATGGAACATATACGTATTATCCTAACCCTGGTTTTGTTGGCAAGGATAGCTTTGTCTATGAAATTTGTGATGATGGAATACCTGAATTATGTGCACAGGCCACGGTATATATCACCGTCATACCTCTGTATGATCCCACACTTATCAACAATCCACCAATCGCCAATAACGATGTTTATTCAGGGATTGTGAATAACAATGTTGCAGGAAATGTTATTTCCAACGACTGGGATCCCGACGGAAACCTGGATCCAAACAGTGTTACACTAATTGACGGCGGGACAGCTTCAGCCAACGGAACATTGCTCCTTAATCCTGACGGAACATTTATTTTCATCCCCAATACTAATTTCACAGGAACTGTAAACTTTACCTATCAGATTTGTGACTTTGGTACACCTGTTCCCCCCATATTGTGTGATGATGCAATCGTATCTATCGTTATTTTGCCTAATCCATTTAACGAGAACTTTACTTTTGCGATTGATGACAGTTATGTTGGTTTCCGTGATAATCCAATCACCGGCAATATTTTGGATAACGATTACGACCCGGAAGGTCATAACCAGTTTTTCAGTACAATTATCAGCCAGCCGGCCAGTGGAACGGTGACAATTACCTTTGACGGGAATTTTATTTACCTGCCAAATCCGGGATATACTGGTCCAGATCAGTTTGTGTACGAAGTTTGTGACAATGGCATTCCGGTAGCCTGTGATGAGGCTGTGGTTTACCTGTTGGTGTTACCCCCTGTGATTGAGGCTGTTGATGATATGTATGGACCCGTCAACGGTTTTATTGGAGATCCCAATGTTGGTAATATTCTGGATAATGATCTTCTCAGAGGAGATCCTGTCAATATAGATGACATCACTATCGAAGTGCTGATTCCTGCTGTACCGGTTCATGGCGGGCCCGTTCCGGTGATTGATCCCTTAACAGGTATTGTTGGCGTTCCACCAGGCACCCCGGGAGGTATATATAGTTTGACATACCAGATCTGTGAGATTGCTCTCCCGACAAATTGCGATCAGGCTGTTGTTACTGTGGTTGTTCCATATTATCCTCCAGATGAAACCGTCGTGGTGGAATGTCCGGATAATATGATTCAGCCTGTTCCGCCTGCTTTCATTGATGTATGTGGTAATATTGTTCTGCCCTATGATATGGTCATTACTGACACTCCCGATCCATTGGTTTGCACCGGGACGAGAATTTATACATTTATCTATGAGGATTGCAATGGCGATGAACTTGTGTGGAAATTTGCCTATACGGTGGCCAGAACAACCGCACCTTCACAGGTTGGTATTCCGGTACCTGTTTATGCAACTGTCCAATGCCAGTCACAGGCTGTTACACCAGCCTTACCGGTTGTGCAGGATGCGTGCGGGAATATTTTAAGCCCGATTTCTGCTCCTGTGATCACAGGCTCATACAATGGATGTGAAGGCACTATCATATATACATTTACGTATGAAGATTGTGCTGGTTTCCAATTTCAGTGGTCCTTTACTTATCATGTTGATCTTACCACCAAACCTGTTGTCCCTGCCAATGGCACTGCGGTTGTAAGTTGTGTTTCGGAAGCAGTACCTCCAACACCACCAGTGGTAAAAGATGCCTGTGGTAATATTATGCCTGCGCAGCTTTTTGGTGTGGTTACTGAGCCCGTCAATATAGTTTGCACAGGAACAAGAATTTACATTTATCGTTATACCGATTGCGCAGGTAATTCATCTTTCTGGAGATTTACCTATACGATACAGCGCACAACACCACCTCACATTGCAGTTCCCGTTCCAAGCACTGTAACTGTTTCCTGCCTGGAAGAAGCTGTTTGGCCAACTACAATGCCGGTAGTTCATGACGCTTGTGGCAATGTAATTAATTATACCCCACCCGTCAATATTACAACAGGAACTTACCAGGGCAGCCAGTTCTGCAATGGAGGTTTCCGCAGGTACACCTTTAAGTATTATGATCCGTGTAACCCAGGCCTGGTGCTGACATGGGTGTTTAAGTATGAAATTCTGCCAATCGAAGGTCCTTATCTGATTGATCCTTCGGTTAGCTGTTCATCTTTGGATCAGTTCAAGACAGGATGGTGTTTAAGCGACATCCAGGCTTTTGATGCAAATACCTTGACCAATTCTGTTCTGGCATTGTATACCGGAACATGTAATCCATTATCAGCATCATTTGATAATGCAACTATTACCGGTACAGACTGTAACTGGTCTGCGGTATATACTTTCATTATTTCCAACGGCTGTGATCAGGTAACCTGCCATGTTACATATAAAGGAGGTAGTGATGAACCCCTTACCTGGGATCAGACAATTTTACCCCAGGATGGAATTGTGGAATGTGATGAAGTTCCTGCACCGGAAATATTGACCGTTTCTGGGGTTTGCGGTACCATTGTACCAGTCATTTTTGATGAGGTCAGAACCGATGGATCGTGTGATCATAATTATACACTTACAAGGATATGGACTGCTACTGATGCATGTGAAAGAACATTGACACATACACAGACCATAACGGTTCAGGACGTTACACCTCCTCAGGTTACAGGAACTCTTCCACAAGGAGTTGTAAATATGAATCTCTGCTTTTCTGATATTCCGGAAGGCCCTTCAGTCTTTGAAATATTATCACTTCTTACAGATAATTGTGGAACAGCTACTGTCACAAAATCAGGCACACCTGTGGGTAACGACTGCAACTGGTCGGTAACCTATGTGTATGAAATTACGGATGATTGTGGCAATACCGCTGCACCTGTCAATATCACATATTCAGGTGGTGACAACCAGGCTCCACAACTTGTGGGAACCATTCCAACGGGAGTTGCGGGACTGAATCTCTGCTTTGCGAGCATTCCGGAAGGACCAACAGCAAGCGAAATAGCAGCACTCTTCACGGATGTCTGCGGCACAGTTACCGTTACCAAAACAGGAATCCCGGTTGGTAACGACTGTACGTGGTCAGTAACTTATCTGTATGATGTAATGGATGATTGCAGCAATGTTACACAAATCAGCATCACCTATTCCGGTGGCGACAGCGATGCTCCGGAACTTGTGGGAATCATACCCACAGGCGCTACCGGACTAAACCTCTGCTTTGCCAATATTCCGCAAGGTCCAACTGTGGCTGAAATTGCAGCATTGTACAATGATGCCTGTGGAA
>CAYQRU010000142.1:0-8214 GCA_964419945.1 uncultured Bacteroidales bacterium
TTATTTGCAGATAAATTCAAAACAGGGTCTGTCCGGTGAATGTGTGGCACGTGGAATATATAATTGTTAATCGTTGATTCTGGTTCAATCAAGATGGCCGCAGCCTGCAATCAAAACCCAATGCTTTCGTTATTTTTGCAACCGTTTTACAACTGGCGGTAAAAGAAAGCAGGTTTTTTACAAAACAAAGATCTGGTACATTCAAAATCATTAAAACCAAAGTTCTGCCTTGAACATTTACCACAAAAAAAAACGCTGGAAAATCATCCTTGGCATCATTGCCTTGTCCATTGTGTCGGTTTCGCTATGGTACTCAAACATCCTGGCCAGGCAAATTGCCCTCGATGAACGCCGGAATGCGACTATCTGGGCCGATGCCATCCGTAACCGTGTGCAGTTGGTTCATTATACCCAGGAATTTTTTGAACAGATAAAATCCGAAGAGCGAAAACGTGTTGAGATGCTGGCCGAAGCATTCAAACGCCTTGGTGAAACCGAAGAATCGGAAGCCATGGATTTTTACCTGAACATCATTTCGGGAAATACAACGATTCCGGTCATTATCACCGATTCAAAAGGCAGGATTACGCTTTTTGCCAATGTTGATGCCGACCTGAAACAGGATGAAGTGCTCGGAGGCAGCTTAAAGGAAGAGTTTTCGTCCTTTGATCCGGTGATTGTGCGTCTCGACGCCAAAGACTATATCTGCGTATATTACAAAGAATCGAAAACCTTCACACGATTACGTGCTTACCTCGAAGATCTTGAAAAATCTTTTATTTCGGAAGTGGTAGCCAATTCAGCCTCAGTACCGGTGATTATTACCGATGTGTCTCGAAAACATATCGTTGCCATAGGCAATATTGACCGATCCGCTGCCAGCGACGATAAAGCTTTGCTGCAGATGGTACAGGAAATGGCTGCCGAAAATAAACCTATTGAGATCCAGTTTGCCGAAGGTCGTCAGCGATTGATCTTTTACAAAAACTCATACCTTCTGACCCAGCTTAAATATTATCCGTTTTTTCAATTTGGTGTAATTGCCGTATTCATTGGCATTGCCTACCTGCTGTTCAGCACTGCGCGTAAATCGGAGCAAAACCAGGTGTGGGCCGGACTGGCCAAAGAAACCGCCCACCAATTGGGCACGCCCCTTTCTGCCATCATGGCCTGGATTGAGATCCTGAAACTTAACAATGTGGATGAGCAGATCACTGCTGAAATGGAAAAAGATGTTTTGCGCCTGCAGGTGATCACTGAGCGTTTCTCAAAAATTGGTTCGGCAGCAAAATTGCATCCTGTCAACATTGTGTCTGAAATACAGGACGTTGCTTCATATCTTAAAGTTCGAACCTCAAAAAAGATTAGGTGTGAGATTCGTTCGCCCAAACATAAAGAAGTCCTGGTTCCGCTCAATCCACAGCTTTTCGGGTGGGTGATCGAAAACCTCTGGAAAAATGCCACTGATGCCATTCTCGGAGAAGGCAGAATTGAAATTATTATAAGCGAAGATGCCAAATATGTTGTGATTGATTTTGCCGACAATGGCAAAGGAATCCCAAAATCAAGGTTTGGGTCAGTATTCAGCCCGGGCTACACAAGTAAACAACGGGGTTGGGGGTTGGGATTGTCGCTGGCACGGCGTATTATCGAAGATTACCACAGGGGTAAGATTTTTGTGAAATCTTCGGTGCTCGGCAAAGGGACTACTTTCAGAATTATGCTCCGTAAATGAAGACCTATTCAAAGTCTGATCCCGCACCAGCAGGATAAAATATGAAATTTTTATCCAGGAATCTGAAATTTTTTCTTCCATGCCAGGAATCTATATTCACATCCCGTTTTGCCAGGCCAAATGCGACTATTGTAATTTCTTTTCGATGGCTTCACTGCGCGGACGAGATGAAATCAGCAGGGCTGTTTGTAACGAGATCTATCAGCGCCGGGAATATTTAAGCGATAATCATATTTCAACTATTTACTTTGGCGGGGGAACACCGTCTTTGCTATCCGCAAAAGATATTGACATGATTCTTAACGAACTGACTAATGTTTTCGATATTGAAAATGATGCAGAGATCACATTCGAGGCAAACCCAAACGATGTTACCAAAGAAAAACTGGAAGCCTGGCGAAATTCAGGCATTAACCGGATAAGTTTAGGTATTCAGTCATTTCAGAAGAATGACCTGGAATACCTTGGCCGCATGCACAGTGCTGCGCAAGCTGTCAAAGCTGTTGAGGAATCACAGTGGGCAGGATTCACGAACATTAGTATTGACTTGATTTTCGGATTGCCTGTTCAGGAGAAAGACACTTTTGAAAAAAACCTCGAAATTTTTCATTCATTACGCCTTCCTCATCTTTCGGCTTATGCGCTGACAGTGGAGCCAGGCACAGCCCTTGCATGGAAGATCAGGCGAAACAGGAAAAAAGCAGTCAATGACGAGGCTCAGGCTACACAGTTTCTTTTCCTGATGGATTGGATGGAAACCAACGGCTATGTGCAGTATGAAATCTCCAATTTCTGTTTGCCGAATTATGAATCGAGGCACAATTCAGCCTACTGGACAGGAGAAAAATATCTTGGATTGGGGCCATCGGCACATTCGTTCGATGGAGTGTCACGGCAATGGAATGTATCAAACCTGACAAAGTACCTCGATGCAATCACCCACAAAAACAAGACATTTGAAAAGGAAATTCTGACCCCTGACCAATTTCGTGAGGAATATGTGATGACCTCCGTCAGAACCAGCCGTGGAATTGATCTCCTCATTTACGAGGAACGCTTTGGAGCAAAAGATCTTGAAAGAATTCTTCAGGCGGCTGAAAGCTACATAGTAAAGGGGTGGCTTATCCACGAAAACGATCATTTACTGCTCAGCCGCGAAGGAAAACTGTTTGCCGACCATATTACTGCCGGTTTGTTTTAGCCTGAATGATTCATGAGATGATTTTCCTGCCAATTACGCTTAATATCAATTGTGGATTTCAACTCTGGAGAAAATATTAAATATGGATCTTGCTTAATGGACTTTTTATTCCGGCCTTATAGCCCGTTTTTTCAGTGTTAATTGAAACTGAAATAAAAGAACACTGTTTTTTATAAAACGAGTTATTCCACAAGAATTTGAGACATTGTAAAAGCCTTGCATTTAATGCGAATTATTAATATTCAATTACTTATATTGCAAACATTGCGATTTTTACCCATTTGTTCTGAAATTATAATAAATTATTCAGGATGAGATATACAAATACAGAAATCTGTTCTTATGTCCAAAGACATGCTAAATCCGGTGAAAAACCGATCAATGAAAATATCAAATATGGTTGGTATTGAGCCAGATAATACAATTGATATGCATTAATGATCACTGCTGCTGCACGATCTCAATACCACTTGATGAGTAATCAATTGGATTATATTCCAAAAAATTCCTTGCTGCAGAAATATCAAACCAATGATGGGTGCATAATTCCTGAACCAGAAATCGTGTGATGTAAGGCTCTGATTTAATGCGCAGTAATAAGTATATTCTTTCCAGCATCCATGCAATGAAAAAAGCCAGCGGTTCAGGTATCGTTTTTTGAACCGCGGGTAAGCCGGCTGAATGGGTAATTTCATTTATAAAATCCCACACCAATACTGGTTTACCATTAGTTATAAAAAATGCTTTTCCGCATACTGATGGGTTTTCATCCATTTTTTTCATAGCCTGAAAACATGCATTGATCAGGTTATTGATATGAGTTGTATCAATCAGATGATCTTTTTTTCCTGGCTTTCTTAGTTTTCCGGATTTTGCATGTTGAACGATCTTTGGAATTAATTGTGTATCACCTGGCCCCCATATAAGGTGTGGGCGTAAAGCGATGGTTTTGAGAGTATCTGAATTTGCACTTAAAACCATTTGTTCTGCAACTGCTTTTGTGTACGTATAATGGGAAACATGTTTGACCGGATAACTAATTGACTCATTAACTCCTTCGATATCAGCTCCACTAAAAACGACACTTGCTGAGCTTGTGTAGATTAATTTTTTTATTCCATTTTTAATACATGCATCAATCAGATGGGATGTTCCAAGAACATTGGTATTGAAGAAGTCGCGATATGAACCCCAAACACCAACTTTGGCAGCATTATGGAAGACTGTGTCAATCCGATTACAGGCAGTGTTAATATCAGATGAATTCAATAGATTGCCTCTCACGATTTTCACTTTAAGGCTCAAATGCTCAGGATGAAGATTTCTTGAAAATGATGTAACTTTGTAGCCCAATTCAACTAGCCGCCGCACCAATGCAAGTCCAACAAAACCTCCCCCACCTGTTACCAATACGCTCATTTTAATTGATTTTTAGACCATCCGGTTAATTTCTCACGAAATATTTTGGCATTATGTCGTGGATCAACAGGGAAATTTTTATGAAACAGCACCGTTGATATTTTCTTTGTACACTCATTTCTCTCTGCAAGGCTAAGTAGTTCTTTTTTAATTTGTTCTGACTTCTTTATACCTGTTTTTAACTCAATACAAATAACTGGTACTGTTTTATAACCTGATTTAATTCCGACCAAAGCAGAACGGAAAACTGCAGGATGCTGATTAAAAACAGCTTCGCAGGGTATTGTAAACAAAGTTCCTGAGGCTGCTTCAACCCTCTGCGATTTTCTTCCAAAATACCAGAGCCCTCCATTTTCATCCATCTTTCCCAAATCGCCAGTCCTGTGCCATTGAAAAGAACTGCAGATTTCACCTATCTTTGACATTTTGTTTGCCCATTCGTTTGCCAGATAACTTTGCGTTACATTCGGTCCTTTTACAACAATCTCTCCAACTTCTCCGGTATTCATCTCCTGAGCATTTTCAATTAGTTCAATAGGATCATCCGTAATTTTTATGATTTTCAATCTAATACCTTTTAATGGGTAGCCTACAAAAATTCCATCAAAATAGTCTTCAGACCTCCTGTAAACAGCATGTAATACTGAATCCACTGCATCTGTGATTGAAAGAGCTTCAGTTGAACCGAATGGAGTGTGAACAACCGAACTTTCCGGAATCACTCTTTTAATATTTTTCAATACTTTCAGAGGAACAGGTGCACCAGCGGTTAGTATCCTTACTAATGACTTGATATGCAGATTTTTAACAATACAATAATCAGATATCAATCTTAATACCAGTGGTGAGCAAAACATACTGGAACAATTAAATTGTTCAATATTCCTGATGAGTTTATGAGGTTTCAGGTGTAATGGATTTGACATGTCCATATCGGCTAAAACGATTGAAAGCCCGAGACAAATGACCAGCAGCCCGATTAGTGGAAAGGTGCACAAATCAATATCGTCAGATCTGTAATTAAAGTGCGTTTTTAAGTAATTAATTTGTGCGTCAACCATTTGGC
Organism: uncultured Bacteroidales bacterium; assembly: GCA_964419945.1. Lineage (GTDB taxonomy): Bacteria > Bacteroidota > Bacteroidia > Bacteroidales > JAAYJT01 > JAAYJT01. The sequence goes on from CAYQRU010000142.1 coordinate 5,422, forward strand.
TCTGATAAACTACAGCTTTAGCCGGTCCGGTACTGCCGCTGGTAAAAAAAACAGCTACAACATCTGACGGTTTAGCGTTGTAAATCTCGTAATTGAAGATTTCTGATTTTCGAAAGGTCTTAAGTCTGTGATCTTGACATCGTAATGAGAATCCGGTCGTAACGAATATTTCAACATGCTTGAAAGCATGAGGATATAGCAAGCGGAGAAGATGTGCTTTGGGTATTCCGATAAAAGCCTGTGACTCTGTTCCCGATAGTGCATGTGCCATTGCTGTGTTACCCATTCCCGGATCAATCATAACTGGCACAGCACCTATACGAAGCAGCGCAAATGTAACTGCGAAAAAGTCCACGCCGGGAGTTACCAGGACAATGGTTTTCATTCCCTGAACAATTCCAATCTTTTGAAATCCGGCAGCATATCTGTTTATAAGGAGGCAAAGTCCTGAAAAACTGATTTTATGAGGATGGAGCAAAGCCGGTTTGTCAGGATTTGACCCGGAAAAATCGAATACATAATCAGTAATATTTTTCATCCTGGCTTTTCATTGATTATTGTATAACGAAAGCGATACTGTAATTCCGGAACTGACTGCTAAAAAAAGAATGTTTTTTGCAGCTCTGAATTTTCCGTTTGTGAAAACCTTTTCCAGGGAAAAAACAATACCTGCAGAATAGATTTCTCTTTTACCATTGATAGGCTCGATCTTATCATCCAAATTGAGCTTTTCCATGAGTAAAGATGAAAATCCGGCAGGGCTTTGTGAAGCGACAATCAAATCAACTTGGTCCCAGCCTGAGTTTATCTCTACAAAAAATCGCTGAAGTGAAATTTCGACACATTTCAGGCAATCGCTGAGGTAGTTTCTGCTTTGGCTTATGGCAAATCTGAATTTCCCGTTATCCCATGTGATCGAACTTTTAACAGAACTTTCAAATTCAGGATAAGTGTATGTTTTATAAGTATTAAAACCCCTGATATGAGAATCATTTGAAAGTAGAATAGCTCCTGCGTCATTCTCATAGTTGTAATTCAATGTAATGCCAGAGCGAGGTTTGGTATCACCAGCTATTATCAGTCCATTTACGATTTGTCCGGATTGAATGAATCCGTCAATGATTTGTATGGCATGTATTACACCTACACTACCACTATGCAGGTCAAAGGAGAATGTCTTGCCGGGATTTCTGTCTTGGTAGTTTTTAATACGTGCTTGTTTTCTTAGTTTATTCAGGATCAGAGAGGAAAGTGCTGGTTCTGCAAGATGATTTTCGGTATAGACGGTAGTATTTATCAGCATGCCAATATCTGCCATACTTGCTTGGCAATGTTGAAGACACCTGCTTCCTGCCTGGCTTGTGAGCTTCAATATGCCTGTCCGGAAGAAGGGATTGTAAAAAGCAACCGATTTAATGATGGTTCCCATATTTTTTTACTAAATCGTGTATGGTAAAAATCGCAATTCCAATAACAAGACCTGATGCAAAACTCACCAACATTATTTTATTACCCTCCTTAAGCCGGTTTTCATTCAGGTACTTGCAAAGCGTTGTAAAATGTGTTGTTGAGGCTGTGTTTCCGGTTTCATCGAGATTGATAACGATTTCTCCGGGTTCTTCTCCAAAATATTGGGCAAAATGCTTTGCACCCGACTGTATGGAAGCTTTTGCTGTTTGATGGGGGATCAAAAAGTCAATCTGGTTCATCCTTAATCCTGCAAGTTTCAATGCATTTTCAATAAGTGGGGGTGCATTCAGGATAGACACTTCATGAATTTTCTTTATACAGGTTCTCATAACAGCACCTGGAAAATTTGTACTCTGATTGCCAAGGCACAAATCACTGTATTGGCTTAGTGTTACCATTTCAAAGGCTGAAAAGCATTCCTCAATACTTTCAGTTTGTGATAAAATAACTGCTGCACCGGCATCACCGACAGTGAGTGAGGCCAACTCTAAATGTTTTGGCGAATCTACTCTTTGTTCTGCATTATTGCTAATGCTTGTAATGAATTCACCACTCGCAACAAGACAATTTGTAACGACACCCCGGGAAATAAAATTATTGGCAATATATACTCCGGTCATCATACCTGCACAGGCATTTGAAATGTCAAGATTCATAGCATTGATGCATTTGCATTTTTGCTTAATGAGAAGCGAAAGAGATGGCTCGTAGCAATGGTTCAAACCGTTAACGAACCTTGAAATGGAACAGCAAATGATCATTTCAATATCTTTTGCTTCAAATTTTGAATGGCTCAGGCAATCGTTGACTGCATCCGCAGCAAGAGTCAATGAATCTTCATGTTCGGAACAAACTCTTCGTTTAGCAATCCCGGTCAATAACTCTAACCTGATTGGCCTAGATGTTTTTAATCTGTTGATAATCACGGCGGTAGAAACGCTTCTTTCAGGAAGCTTCATACCAATGCTTTCTATTTTGCTTCCGGCAGTCATTCATTACTTTTTACAAATTCGCTGATAATTAATCCCAGTTCAGAAGGAGCATCCTCCTGCAAAAAATGGCTCCCTTTAAGAATCATATGAGTTTGATTTTTAGTTCCCGGTATCAATGATTGAAGCAACTTTTCACCTCCTTGACTGATTGGATCATGACTGCTAAAAATGGTCAAAAATGGTTTTTCAAACTTTTTAAGTTCATTCCAGGATTTATTAATCGCAGGAACGCCTGGTGTTTTTGTGATCTCCCGGATTAAACCCGGTAGAATTCTTATGGCTATTTTTTCTCTTTCATTCGCAAAAGGGTAATCATAACCTGCCTGTACCT
>CAYQRU010000143.1:0-8085 GCA_964419945.1 uncultured Bacteroidales bacterium
GCCGGGCTGTCATGGCCTGGCTCCTTTCAAATTTTTATCGGACAACAGTGTTTCGAAAAAATGAAATTATTCTTTTTCGCAGGAATTTTAATTGTATTAGTGCTCCAGTTTCCAAAGATGTCGGCTGGCCAGATTTCACCTGATACGGAGGCAAATCCAGCATTTACATCCATTCCATATCGCAAGTCAAATGCTGCCAAACCAACATTTTACGAATTAGCTACTCCATTTACCGATTCCGAAATACATATTTTCGAACCCTTATCAGAGCAGGAATTGTCAAGGATCGCAGCCGAGACTGATCCTCCGGCCATTGGGATTGCCCGGAATTTTGAGGTACCGCTAAGTTTTGACCTCAAGAAAATCAGGATTCCCGAAAGAGGAGTGATAACCGTTACGGGAGGCAGGCTGGTCAGAGATAATGACACAATGCTGATTTTTACAACCCTTATCAAATCACCGGGTGCGCGTGAAGTCAGGTTATTTATTTCGGAAGGCTATTTCCCAATCGGTATTAAGTTCAATCTTTTTGGCAAAAACAATCAAGCTTTTTGTCAAGACGGCCTTGAAGGAGGAATTTCTGAATTTGGATTTATTACTAAAACAATATTCTCAGACATTGTGATCCTGCAGATTGTCATGCCCTCATCGGTATTCGATAAAGAACTGTATTTCAAAATTCCGATGATCATTCATGTGGATGAGGATTTTTATAACCGTATTCATTACCGCGACTGCTATGAAGATGTTAACTGCTATGAAGCAAGTCTGTTTCCTTTGACAGGCGATCTCAAGAAAAGCACGGCAAGATTGGTTTTTTTTGCAGATCCTTTTTATTATGTCTGTTCAGGAAGCCTGCTCAACGATACCCGTCTGCAGGATTTTCAGCCCTTCATGCTGACTGCGAACCATTGTATCAGCACACAGGCTGTAGCCGCTACTGTGGAGGCAAGATTTGATTTTTATACGATGTCGTGTAACGGTGATGTCAACCAGGAGATAATTCTCGTAAATGGTTCGAACCTTCTTGCTACCAGCAGTGACACCGATTTTGCGCTCCTGCTGCTGCATCAGCAGCCTGAAGGAACCAGAACTTTTCTTGGATGGATTACGACGGCAATTGAAAATGACGAAATTATACATGCTGTGCATCATCCGGCAGGCTCGACCCAAAAATATACCAGACATCAATTTAAGGCAGAGCCTTTGAATTTATGCAGCGGCGTGCCAACGAACAAATATTACTACACACGAACCCAGGCTGGACAAGCCAGTGGAGGAAGTTCCGGAGCCACACTGATACGATCCGATGGAAAAGCAGCAGGTCAGTTAAGAAGTACCTGCCTGGGCTCAGGTTATAATCCATGCAATTACAATACGTATTATCATACCTGGGGCCGATTTGAGGAATCCTATTCAAACAACAACCTGCAGTATTGGCTGTCCGGAGGAGGTTCAAATGTAAGCATTTACATATCAAGCGCATACCTTGATTTTGGCGAAGTGCAGACTGGAAGCCGCGATACGTTAAATATTATAGTGAGCAACAATGGATTAGCTGCACAACAATTAAACTTAGAACTGTATGCTGCGAATATTACCGGAATACATGCTTCTGAGTTCTCATTTGACCCTCCCGGAAATTTATATCTGTCGCCCGGAGCATCAGCGAATTACAAAGTTGTATTCAGCCCCTTGTATGCCGGAATCAAGACAGCCATGTTTGAGATTTCGCATAACGCTGACAATATAGAAAGTCCACTTGTTTTAAATTTATCAGGAGTATCTACTGGGCTTGCGACTGTGCTGCCACTGCAGAATCTGCACATTTTTTCCGGAATGAGTCTTTGTTTTGAGGCTACGCAAACTATCCTCCTGGCAGGAGAAGATGCAATTTTTGTTGCAGAAAGCCAAAGCATAACAGAATTAATAGCCGGTCATAACATCATTTTCCTGGCCGGAACTCAGGTTCAGAATGGTGCTGATTTTCTGGCAAGTATAACAAGCACGGGGATTTTTTGCAATCCACTTACGCCCGAAACAATAAATGTCAAATCCGGAATTAGCCATTCAACCTCACCGGAAACAAACACTTTTAATAAATCGTCATTCCTCATTTTCCCTAACCCGACAACAGGTTGTATTACAATTACTCCGGCAAGTAACATAACCGTGTCAGCCATCAGGGTGGAAATCCTTGATATGCCGGGTAAAACGCTGGGAAATATTGAGTTGTCCAAACCTCCTCAACAGCATACCGATTTATCATTTCTGCCACCGGGAATATATATATTGAAAATAACCATGGGTACCGAAACAGGTGTGGAAAAACTGATCCGATTTCAATAGTGTGGTCATAAATATTTTTATTAAAACACTGATAATGTTTATATTACTTTTAAATAAGGCACATATTACGCAAATGTCTTTTCCTACCTGAAAAGCAACGCATCAAATATAAGAACCAACATGATGCTCAAATAAAAAAAATTGACGGCAAAAAATACAGATTTAATATCTGGTATTGTATTGTTTTTGAACCAGTTACTCATCATGACACCCTGTATGACTACAATTACGACTATAAAGCCTGAAAGCCATGCTGAGGACACCAAACTGAAAAGAACAAACACCAGAGCAGACATTGTCGCAATTGCAATCCAAACCATGATAAGCCTCTTTATTTGGTTTCCGGAAAGCAGCTTCGTAATACCAGGAAGTCCAGCAACTTCATATTCTTTGCCATAACGTAGCATCAGCAGCCAGAAATGAGGTATCTGACCAATGAAGAAAAACAAAGCAACCAAAAGAATCTGACTGTCAAACAGATATCCTCCTGCTGCTGTCCAACCGATAACAGGCGGAATAGCACCAACGAATGATCCGGGAACAACAGCAAAAGCTGTAATTCTTTTGAGGTATGTATAAACAAGCGTATACCAGAACAAATTAAAGAGGCCCAGGCAAAAGGGTATTATGCCGGTTTGTAAAAGCAATACCGAACCAGCAAATCCCAGAAGCACTGCAAATAAAGAGGCTGCCAAAATGCTGATTCTGCCGGAAGCAACAGGTCTGTGCATTGTTCTGTGCATCAATGCATCGGTTCCTCTTTCAATGATGTGGTTGATTGCAGATGCTGATGCAGCCAGTAGCAGCACCCCACCACAGACATGCAAAGCATTGGCAGTGAGTTTTCCGTTAAATATGATAAAGCCGGTAAACGTGGTGAGTGTTACCGGCAGCGATATGTTCAGTTTACAAAGAGCAATCCAGTCAGATACACTGCCGGATGCACGGGCTTCATTCATTCAGCGATTTTATAAATTCGATGATCAGTTTAACTTCATCTTCACTGACTTCATTCTTATAAGAAATCATCTGGCCTTTGCGGTATCCTTTCACAATGTCGGTATCTGGTTCATAAATGGAACGGCGGAGATATTCGTCATCAATGATGATTTCACGTTCAGAACCGTCAGTGATCACAATTTCATTTTTGCCGTAAATTCCTTTAAAGGTAGGTCCTACCAATCTTGAGCCGTCCAGTGAATGACATGCCTGGCATCCCTTACTCTCAGAAATACGGCGACCGAGCAACGGCAGATCAGCATCAGCCGTAATTACTGGAGCCAGGCCCGTAGTATCGGCATACCACTCGTTGAAGGCATCCTGCGACATCACGATAACATCAGAAAACATCAGAGAGTGCTGCAGCCCGCAGTATTCCGTGCAAAAAATACTGTACGTTCCTTCTTTGGTTGCCTGAAACCAGGCACGGTTGTTCTCCAGCCCCGGAACCATATCCTCTTTTAACCGAAAAGCAGGCACATAAAATGAATGAATCACATCAACTGCATTGAGGTTCAATCGAACGGGTTTATCAACCGGAACATAAAGCTTATCGCTGATACGGCCATTCTCATATTTAAAAGAGAAACTCCACATACGTGCATTCACGGTAACCAGCATCGCATCATCAGGAGCCTTTTTCATCGAAACCCAGCCTGCCCATCCAAAATAGAACATAGCAAGCACAAGACCCAATGGAATGATGGTCCAAATAAGTTCAAGGGTGGTACTTCCTTCAATCTGAACTGCTTTTGGATGTTTTTTCTGATTGTAGCGGTAAATGAATAGGATTATGGCAATGGTAATACCGATCAAGAAGAAAAAGGAAATACCAAGGATGACAACAAATGCTGTGTCAACGCCTTCAACAAATGTGGATGCTCCTGAAAACATATCTTTCGTATAAAATTTTTAAAGCATGATCTTATTATAAGTTCAAATTTCGATCACCTTAGATAAAATCATAGTGTCAGCAAAGTGAGTTGATAAATCATGCCTATAATTAATAAAACTACTTTCCATTATCTGAGTACTGAATTTTCTGTTGCACATGCGGTAAGTATTTTGGATTTTTTTATGTCCGGTATGAATAGTCAAAGAACGTTATAAATAACACCAGCAGAAATATGGCTATCACCAGCGTAACCATAATTTTATAAAAACTGCTTTCAAATTTCAGGTGCATGAAGTATGCAAGTACTACAAAACCTTTTAATCCAGCAATAAGCATTGCAGCAGATGTATTGTAAGGTCCTAATTCAAAGCGTGTAATAATTACTGTAAGCGCTGTTAGCGCCAGTAAGACCACCAGCACCAGAAGGTAGGTGGCATATCCTGTAATATGAGATTTTCGTTCACTCATAATTTTAAATTTTAATGGATTAGATAAAACAGTGGGAAAAGAAAAATCCAGATCAGATCAACCAGATGCCAATAAAGCCCCCCATTTTCGAGTAAGTAATAATTACCGCTATGGATGTTGTTTCCCTGCACCCTGAAAAGAACGTAGCTGAGTAATACCACGCCAATTAAGATATGCAGTGCATGCAGTCCGGTCATTATAAAATATAATCCAAAAAACAGGATAGTGCCCTGTCCCAATTCATGCAGGGTAGCAGTATCAGGGAAAAATCCGTAACTGATTTTGGCTCCCCACTCAAAATACTTGTTAACCATAAATACTAAAGCAAGGAATATAGTAACAATGAGCATCATTGTGGCCATTCTTTTGTCATTTTTCTGAATTGCAGTGATTGACATGGCCATTGTCATACTACTTACCAGCAATATGACTGTATTTATTGTACCAATCACAACATCTAGCTCTTCACCAGCGAGTTTGAAAGCCACCGGATTTCTGTAACGGTATACTGCATAAACAATAAAAAGCCCGCCGAAAAGCAGCAATTCGGTAAAAATAAACAACCACATGCCAAACTTTGAAGCTTCATGCTCATCATGGCCGGGTGTATGAAAATTATTTGTGCTCATTGATTCTTAATCATTTATTTATAATCATAAGGACCTTTTGTAATAACCGGTATTTTATCAAAATTTTCATGAGGCGGAGGGGTAGGAACCGTCCACTCAAGGGTCTTTCCCCCCCATGGATTTATTTCATTTGTTTTTTTGCCATAACGGGCACAACGGATCAGATTAATAATAATGATTGCAGCACCGGCTATAAGAACAATGGCTCCCAGTGATGAAAGAATATTACCACCATGAAAAGTCGGAAGATAATCGTAATAACGCCTGGGCATTCCCTGAATACCTAAGTAAAACATCGGCAGGTACAAGCTGTTAAAGCCAATAAAAAAAGTTATCCAGCCTATGTTCGCCCATGAAGAATCATACATACGTCCAAACATTTTGGGAAACCAGTAATGTATGGCGCCAAAAAAGGCAAATCCCACCCCGCCAAAAACAATGTAATGAAAGTGTGCCACAACGAAATGGGTATCATGTACATGTACGTTGGTAGCAAGTGAACCAAGTACCAGGCCGGTAAGCCCACCAATCATAAAAACAAATATGAAAGATACTGCCCAATAAAAAGGTGTTTTCATGTTCAGAGAACCTTTATGCAAGGTGCTAACCCAGTTAAAAACCTTGATGGCGCTGGGAATCGCGACAATAAATGTCAAAAATGAAAAAGTGTATAAGGCTCTCCCGCTCATTCCGCTGGTAAACATGTGATGCCCCCACACAAAATATCCGACAAATGCAATGGCAAGCGACGAAAGAACAATCACCTTATAACCAAAAATGGTTTTCCGGGCAAAAGTGGGAATGATTTCAGAAATTACTCCCATGGCAGGCAGAATCATAATATAAACCGCCGGGTGTGAATATATCCAAAACAGGTGCTGGTAAAGGATAGGGTCGCCTCCCAGTGCCGGATCAAATACTCCAATGCCCATAGTACGTTCTGCGATGATCAACAACAGTGTGATGCCAATAATTGGGGTTGCAAGTAACTGGATCCAGGCTGTAGCATATAGTGTCCAGGGAAAGAGGGGCATTTTGAACCATGTCATACCCGGTGCCCTCATCCGATGAATGGTTACAATAAAATTAATCCCGGTGGCGATAGAGGAAAATCCCATGATAAATGCTCCGGTAACCGCAGGCAGAACATTGGTCTGGGTTTTAAAACTGTATGGCGCATAAAATGTCCATCCTGTATCAGGTGGACCCTCTCCTGCAAATTGGGAAATTAAGACTACAATGATCCCAATCACGTAAAAATACCATGATGCCAGGTTAAGCTTCGGAAAAGCGACATCTCTTGCGCCCAGCATAATCGGAAGAAAAAAATTCCCGAATACTGCTGGAAGTCCCGGTATTACAATCACAAAAATCATGATGATACCGTGCAGGGTAAAAAAACTGTTGTAAGATTGCGGCCCCATAAGGGTTTTGCCAGGTGCTATCAACTCCAGTTTCATCAATAATCCCAGAAGAGCCCCGATCACAAAAAATCCCATTATGGTATAAAGGTAAAGTAATCCAATGCGTTTGTGATCGGTAGTAAATATCCAGGCAAAGAGATTCTTTAATTGCCCTTTAAATTTGCTTTCGTACTGGAGATAACTCACATGTTGCTGTGATGCAATGCTTTCACTCATAATTTATTGTTCTTTTGGAATAGGTTTCCTGGTTCGGTAACGGATCACAAGAAACAGGAAGATAATCACTCCCAGGAAAAGGATTAAAGTTCCTGTAACCTTTGTAATATTAAAAACATAGCGCTGGCCAGCCGGATCAAATGAGTAGCAATAAGCCAGTACACGGGTGATCGTTGGTCCTGATTTACCTTCTGCGGCTTCGATGACAGCAAGTTTCACATCAAATGGCAGGTAATAAACTCCCTGCAGATAACGGGTGATTTTGCCCTGCGGACTTAAAATAATGATCGTTGCAGTATGAATGTAATCGAAACCAACTTTCTTGTATTTAAAACCGACCATATCGGTCAGGTTTTTTGCATTTGCACTGTCAGCAACATAGTACCGCCAGCTCTCAGGATCAAATTCACGCTTGATCAGGTAAAAATAATTATTGCGTTTTTGCTTTGCCAGTTCGATTGATTCTGTGGGATCGAAACTCACGGTCAGAACCTGAAAATCTTTTCCCGGAATCATATCGGTTTTATCAATCACATTGGCAATTGATTCCATTATAGGGCTGCAAATACCCGGACACCTGTAGTAAACAAGATTTAATATGGTTGGTTTATCAATCAATGAGAGCAGTCGTACTGCCTGATTGTTTTCATCAATTACCATAATATCTTCCGAGATAAAAGTGTCTAACTTTTCAACCACACCAATTTCTGGTTGGCGCAGATCTTGGTAAACAGCACTATCCTGGGCATTCAGTAAAAATCCTGCCAGGATGAGAAGTATAATCATAATGTTATTGCGCATGATGCCTGTACTTATAAATATGAATAAATGTTTTATTATCAATAATTTATATTAAGATTAACGGTGATTTTACATGAAGACTGATTTTCTCTATAATTATAGGTGCCTGTGCCTGCTTTCATCCAGGTAAGGATGATTAACAGGTATCAGTGGAACTTTGCTTAAATGACTGAATACAAAGTAAAGGTATAATCCCAGGAAACCCATAAAGGTAAAAATTTATGTCAAACCCACATTCAGTTTTCCAATGATGCCCGGTACAATTTGTAAATAAAGAATTATCCAAGAACCAATGAGCTATATA
>CAYQRU010000144.1:0-8079 GCA_964419945.1 uncultured Bacteroidales bacterium
TGTAAGGATTTTATTCCCAAGTGCGTCAATATCAGTGTAAGCCAATGAAGGGGAAACAGCATTGGTAAATGCCTCAGCGTCGGCATTGTGCAGGCCTTCATTCTCATTCAGATAAAATGTCGGGCATGAACCAAAACAAGCTTTGGGATTCATCAGACAGATTAAACCTACAATGATGTCAACAGAAGCTAAAATAGTCAGTGGTATAATCCTGGAATGTTCGGGATTCTTCAGTTTAACGTTGGTTTCAAAAATAGCGACACTGTCAACGGGTATGGATATAATCCCTTTAAAGATATATCTGCGGTTAAAATCGAAAATAGTTCCGGTTCCGGTTACCATATCTGATGTGGATTCAATCTCCCAGTTATCTTCTAAAATACACACATCGCCATTTCTGAGATGTGCTTTCAGGAAAGGCTTCGTTTTGAGGTTTTGTGTTTCGTGTATCAATTTGTTGACTTCGCTGTAGTTAGTTCTGAACCTTTGGGTAAGGCATGATTCAAGGACAGTCAGCATAAGGACAGTTAACAATACAACAGCTATGAGAATATTTTTCATAAAGCACACTAAATTAAATAATTACCTTAAGAACAGCAATTATCAGAAATATATGCTGGACTAACGAACCTTCTCCAATCAGGGGCCTGGTTGCTATGATTGTTGATTATGACTACAAAGTTACTACATAAATGGTTGAATGATATATATTTTCATCATAATTCCTCTCATAAAAAATCAGACCAGGTCAGATCATGTCTGAGGTATTTTTTTTCGGGCGTAAAATAGTGGGTCGTGTTTGATGCAAATCCTGCTACAAAAAACAGAACGGCATAGAACCATCAGCCGGAAAACTCCATAACTGCCAGTTTCTGTTAACAATCAAAGGCTTTTTTGTTATGCTTCAGGTTGTGTAATATCTTTGTAACCTTGCCTGATCACCAGGCAGAGTCAGATTGTTAATCGGTGAATAATTTTGGTAATGGCATCTTACATGGATTTCTCGTATTCATATTTACAAGTATGTTTACCGGTATCACTTTCTGGCTTTTTTGCGGCAATTTCTGCATGGTCTTTCCTCAAAACAGGTCATATCTGAGTTTTTTTGTGATCCCTTTTCCGGTGCAAAACTGTTTGAGTAAGCGCATTGTTTTGCCAGCCCGGCCTGCTTGATCAGAATCAGGAAATCGGCTTATCTTTGTACCCCGGTAACAAATGCTTATATTATGCCTCTTCATTGCGGAATTGTCGGCCTGGCCAATTCAGGTAAAAGCACTTTATTCAATTGTGTGTCAAATACAAAAGCACAAACCAGCCCTTTTGCCTACACAAGTAATAAGTCAAACCTCGGGGCGGTTAAAGTGCCTGATCCACGCCTGCAGGAAATAGATAAATTCATCAAAGCTGCCAAAATCGTACCTACCAACATCGAAATTGTGGATATTCCCGGACTTGCAAGGGGTTCAAGCCACGGCGAGGGTGTTGGCAACAGTTTTCTTTCCGATATCCGGAATGCCGATGCGCTCATACATATTGTACGCTGTTTCGACGATCCCAACCTTCCACACCTTGATGGTTCAGTGGACCCCGTGCGCGATAAGGAAACCCTCGAACTTGAGCTTCAGGTTAAAGATATAGAGTCCATTGACAGAAAGATCGCACGCCTTGAAAAGATGGCCAAATCGGGCGACAAAATCTACCGTCATCAAATTGAAATTCTTGAAGTATACAAAGAACATCTCGAGTCTTTCGGAATGGCGCGAACCGCTCCAGTGAACGTAAACGACAGGGAAGTCATTGACGATCTTTTCCTCCTTACAGCCAAGCCTGTGATTTATGTGTGTAACACTGACGCAGCATCGGCTTCTACGGGTAATACATATACAGAGGCTTTCCTTAAGTCAGTTGAAAAAGAAAACACTCAGGCTCTTGTTATTGCTGCGCAGGCAGAAGCAGAAATCGCTGAATTGGAAAGCGAAGACGACCGGCTTGCTTTTCTCATGGATATGGGGTTGGAGGAACCTGGAGTAAACAAACTTATCCGGGCAGCGTACGAAATTCTTGACCTGGAAACCTTTTTTACCGCCGGACCCAAGGAGGTCCGCGCCTGGACGATCCGCAAAGGCACACTTGCACCGCAGGCAGCCGGTGTGATCCACAGCGATTTAGAGCGTGGATTTATCCGCGCCGAAGTGATGAAATACGATGATTTTATCAGGCTTGGCTCAGAACATGCCTGCCGCGAAGCCGGAAAATTTGCCATTGAAGGCAAAAACTACATGGTACAGGATGGCGATATCCTGCATATCCGTTTTAACGTGTAAAAATCCGGGACTCCCCCGATTACATGAACCAAGGCATCAGATCAGCATAAGCAGGCACAGTGCATGGTTAACCTCTCCCCTTTCAATCCATTTCTTGGCCAACAGGTGAATCTGTTGGGTCAGTTCAGGGCTGCCGGCAGAATAAGATCCAAACAGTGCAATAACATCATGATGATCTCTTATGGCTTCAATTTCAATATCAGAAGGCATCTGCCCGAGGTTGCCGAGCCGGCCCAGGTCGTTGCCACTGAGGAAATGACTGAAACGCGCGTGCTCAGGGAGCTGGTCTACGCCAATGCCAGGGTGTGAAAGTGGCTTTTCGACCTCAAACAGTGCATCTCCGGTAGCACGAACATAGAAATCGCCGCCCATGCGGCCAACCAGGTCCATCTTACGGATGTCAATTTTGCCTTGTTCATTTAAAATACTGGTATCTAAGTGAATGAGCAGTATTTCGCACACTACCAGATTAGCCGCCCCTCCCCCATCGCCTGTTTCAATCACCTGTCTTACCCGGCACTCAAATTGCACCGGCGATTCACTGACCCGGTAAGGACGGATTTTCTCTGAGGGTAATGGAGTCAGACCCGATTTTACAAACTCATTCACTCCCTTCGGGAATTCACTGCTGGCAAGGCTTACCTGCTGTACCATGCGGTAGGTAACTGCATTGATCACCACTTCAGGAACTTCCTTCACATTTTCATACGTATTTTTCACCGTGTTGTCTCTTCCGCGACGCGAAGGTGAGAATATGATTGTACTCGGATTTACACCAAAGGCATTATAGAAACTAAAAGGCGAAAGATTAGGCCTTCCATCCGCATCTACTGTGCTTGCCAGTGCAATTGGCCTGGGAGCTACAGCGCCCAATAAAATCTGATGCAGTAAGGTTGCAGGTATTGCTGCAGGATCAATACTCTTCATAAAAAACTAACTTAGATTGCGGGAAGTATCTGTGTAATGCATTCGCCGAAGCCGACCCTGAATCCGTCTTTTTCGGCATAAGCCTGCATGATCACCGTGTCGAGGTCTTCAATAAATCTCCGTTGAATGCCACCTGGAAAATCCAGGGGTTTGGTTCCTTTCCAGGATAATTCGAGCATTGAGCCATAAGAATCCGGTTCAGGCCCGCTGATGGTTCCCGATGCATACATATCCCCAATGTTGATATTGCAGCCATTTACCGTTTGATGGGCAAGCTGCTGGCTGATGCTCCAATATAAATGCTTTGTATTGGAACGGCATATCGTGTGAGGTTCAGATTTATGGGGTTTGAGCAATACTTCAAGAGCAATATCAAAATTCCTGTTACCTGAAGTTTTCAGATAAGGAAGTACTTCAGGCTGCTGCAACGGACCAGGGGTTCTGAATGGATCCAGGGCTTCGAGAGTCACTACCCAGGGTGATATCACAGAACCGAAGGATTTTGATAAAAAAGGACCCAAAGGCACGTATTCCCATTTTTGTATGTCACGGGCTGATAAATCATTGAAAATAACCATGCCAAAGATATAATCTTCTGCCTTTTCCACAGGAATGCTCTCACCCAGCCGCGTTTCGCTTCCGGTGATAAAAGCCATTTCAAGCTCGAAATCGAGTGTGCGTGAAGGGCCAAATACAGGTTTTTCGGCGTCATCGGCTTTGGTTTGTCCTTTTGGGCGATGAATTGGCGTCCCTGAAACCACGATGGAACTGGCTCTTCCGTGGTAGCCAACCGGAAGGTGTTTCCAATTGGGCAGCAAGGCGTTTTCCGGATCACGAAACATGATACCAACATTGGTGGCATGTTCTTTACTGGAGTAAAAATCGGTATAATCACTTACCTTCACCGGCATGAGCATGGTAACCTCATTAACATCAAAGAACATTAAATCTGGAATGTGAATAAGGTTCTGAAGCGAATCATTGTCTTCGGCCATCAATTTCATGATCATCCTTCGAATCCCGGAAGTTACTGTTTTTCCGAGTGCGATGAAATCGTTCAGATAGCGGCTCTCAAATACGAATTGTTTTTTTTGGATATCCGGACCAAAGCAGCACCAGTTGTTCATTGCCGCCAGGCTGATGACTGTATCACCGATACGGGTGGCCACGAAAGTTTGCTGATTTTTATGCTGAGCAATCCCAAACGGAATATTATCCAATGTGAAATCGTCATCGGGTTTTGTTTTGATCCAGGTTTTCATCTTGATAATCATGTTATTTTGATCAATTCTTACATCCATCGCCTGCAACCGTATTCCTACAAAGTTCCCCTTCGCTCCTGTTCGCGTTCAATTGACTCAAACAAGGCTTTAAAATTTCCTTTACCAAAAGATTTTGCACCCTTGCGCTGGATAATTTCGTAAAACACTGTCGGACGATCCTGCACAGGTTTTGTAAAAATCTGAAGAAGATAGCCTTCGTCATCACGGTCAACAAGAATGCCCAGCTTCTTCAGAGGTTCTATCTCTTCATCAATCTTCCCTACCCTTCCAGGCAGTGTTTCATAGTAGGTGTCGGGAACCGTGAGAAAATCCACACCACGCCTCTGAAGTGCTGAAACCGTTGCAATGATATCATTCGTAGCCATCGCAACATGTTGCACACCAGCCCCATGGTAGAAATCAATATATTCCTCAATCTGGGATTTTTTTCTTCCTTTGGCTGGCTCGTTGATGGGGAATTTGATCCGTCCGTTGCCATTCATCATAACCTTGCTCATCAATGCGGTGTACTCGGTACTGATGTCCTTATCATCAAAAGAAACTAATTGTGTGAACCCCATCACGCTGGCATAAAAATCAACCCATCGGTTCATTTCGCCCCAACCGACATTGCCCACCATGTGATCCACATACCTCAATCCAACAACGGCAGGGCGATACACCGGATTCCAGGGAATAAAACCCGGCAAAAACGCGCCGTGATAGTTTTTGCGTTCTACAAACACATGAACGGTTTCGCCGTAGGTATGGATTCCTGACAGCACCACTTCTCCATGTTCATCTTTCTGAATCTGTGGTTCTATGTAAACTTTTGCACCACGGCTTGTTGTTTCAATAAACGATTTTGCTGCATCATCCACCCAAAGGGCGACTGCTTTAACACCGTCACCATGTTCTTTTACATGCGCAGCTATCTCTGAATCAGGTGTAAGTGCCGAAGTGAGCACAAAACGGATCTTTTCCTGCTGCAGCACATACGAGCAGCGGTCTTTCAAACCTGTCTCCAGACCAGCATAAGCCAAAGGTTGGAAACCAAAAGCGGTTTGGTAAAAATGAGCAGCCTGTTTTGCGTTGCCAACATAAAACTCAACATAGTCGGTTCCGTTGATTGGCAGAAAGTCATCATTTTTATTAATCATAATAATTGTGGTTTTAAGATTGCAGATTTACGATTTCGGATGTCGGTTTTTGAACCTTTGACTTTAGACTTTGAATCCACTCCGAAAAGAAATTTAGCCACGAATTCACGAATGAATACATTTTTAATAACCTGAATATCATAGTGTTGAATTAACTAATTTTTATTAAAACTTCCAAAAAGAGACTTATCGGATTGAACTAAAACTATACATTTTGGATTCTGATCTCGTACATAATTGACATGGCTTTGAACTTTTGATTTTGAACTTGGAATTTGGGACTTTAGACTTTGAACTTCCTAACCTCTATAGCCACGAACGGTAGTAATCCTCCACTTCTATCTCCATCGCCTGCCTGGTAATCATCAGCGGTTTGAAAGTATCCACCATAAAAGCCAGCTCCTTCGTTTCCTTTGTTCCCAGGCTTTTTTCGACAGTGCCGGGATGCGGCCCATGCGGAATGCCCATTGGGTGGAGTGTTATCTGCCCGCGCGAAACATTTTTCCGGCTCATAAAGTTCCCGTCCACATAATAAAGCACTTCGTCGGAATCAACATTGCTGTGGTTGTAAGGTACCGGAATAGATAAGGGATGATAATCAAACAGGCGGGGTACGAAATTGCATACAACGAAAGTACTGGTTTCAAACACCTGGTGCACAGGTGGCGGCTGGTGAATCCTGCCTGTAATTGGCTCAAAATCAAGCATTGAAAGCGAATATGGATACAAACACCCATCCCAGCCCACCACATCAAAGGGATGTGTTTTGTAATGGTATGGATAAACCAGGTTCTGTTTTTTTATGAATATCGGAAAGCTACCAGTTTCGTTGTGCGGTTCAAAGTAAAGGGGCTTGCGTATATCGCGTTCACAAAAAGGTGCATGTTCAAGCAACTGACCTTCATTGTTAATGTAGCGTTTCGGAAATCTAACAGGAGTAAATGACTCAACAATGAACAGGCGGTTGTTTTCATGATTAAATTCTATCTGGTAGGTGGTTCCCCTTGGAATAACCAACTGATCGCCATAGGTAAACTGAATTTGCCCATACATGGAAATGAGCCTGCCTTCGCCTTCATGAATGAGAATGATTTCGTCGGCCATTGCATTTTTATAAAAATACCCCTTGGTTCCCCGGGTTGGAGCCGCCAGCGAAAGGTGTACATCGGCGTTGACAAGCACAGGCACACGGCTTTTCATATAATCATCAGCCGGGTTGATATGGAATCCCTGGAAACTCCGGTGTTGCATGTTGCGCTCCAATTCGATTTCGGGCATAACCGACCAGGGTTCACCGATTGCTGCGATCAAAGTTGGTTCATGTATGTGATATACAAGGGAATAGATGTCGGAAAAACCTTCAGTTGATACAAGCTGCTCGGAGTAAAGGGCACCGTCAGGTTTGCGAAACTGAATGTGGCGCTTTCGCGGGATTTGTCCCAGAGAGTAATAATGAGGCATAGAAAGTAAGTTTGATAAGCATTGGGATGCAAAGTTAACAATCTATATCATTCAAATGTTTGTAGCTTGCCACCATAGCTTATATTTTTTCCTTCGATGTTTCAGGTAATGAGTGTGCCGGAATACGCAGTACACGCTATCGCGGGAAACACGCCCTGCAAACAGATCAATCCGTTACACCTCCTGAAAAAAAAGATTATGCGGGGATTTCTGATTCGTTATCTGCTGGCGTGCAGGCATGATACATCAAAGTTGCAAATTATGACTGAATTGCAAATTCAACATTGTTCCAGGCAGCAATGCAGGCCACCAAAGGGCTCCCTGCGAAGCCAATTGCCGCTTAGAAGAGGAAAATCAAAGCACCACAGTTTATATAAACATCTAAAATTAAACCGCTTGCAGCAAGAAATTCACAAAATCAATGAGCATGTATCCTCATGCCTGCAAGCCTTTTAATTCCTGTGAGTTAGTTTTGATAAAAGTATTAGCGTCTCCTTAAAAAAGTATTAATATCTTTTTTTCGGTCATATAAAGCTGCGGGGTTGTGAAAACTGCTTGCTTCATAAACACTCCATATCTGAATTACCGCCATCATTCCATTACCCACAGCATTACCAGTGCCTGTTTCTGCCAATTTTTACTACGAATAAAAATATCCGGTGGATTTCTGCCGATATGATCAAAATGTGTTTTTTGCGGCATTGGACTTTCGGGTTTCATTTAATATGCCTGAAAATATGACCCTGATCATTTATAGAAAATCATCATTGCCAGGTTAAACACATAAAGATCACAAAATGTATTTGAGATTCCTCTTCAACGTGGTTGATAGAAAACTTTTTGATATTAACCATACGCTAATTGAAAATATTTATTTTTGCTATCACAAAAACCGGGTATGAAAAAACCAGGCCTCATACTGGCCAACGATCATCACCGCAACCA
>CAYQRU010000145.1:0-8077 GCA_964419945.1 uncultured Bacteroidales bacterium
TCCAACAACAACTCCCTGCTTTACCTGTTGGCTTGCCTGCATTTTTGAGTTTTGTTCCAGGAATAATTTTTCGCATATCCAGCCATCATTACCCAACAGAGGCATCAAACATTCTATATTTTTTTCTTTACACTCCTTACAACGGAATATTACATCCGGGCAGTTACGAACTGGTTTGGGATGGTTATTTGCACAATTATCATCAGTGTCCACATTGATATTGGTCAGGTAGTATTGTAATCGTATTTTTAAATTGTTGAATAACAATGGCTTAACAAATACTTCTGAAATACGTTTCCGCAAACACAAAACTTTTTCCTGATCCGTAACGGAATTGGCAAGCAGCATAAAAGGTATTCTTTGATGCAAAGAGTAAAAGCTGTCTCTTACACTGATTCCGGCAGTAATATCTGATTCTGTATCATATATGACAGCAACATAATGTACACCTTCTTCGGCAGCTTTTACAAAGTGACTTTGCTCAGTGTAATGATCAATCTGAAACTCCGGAAATGTTAATCTTACATTACCGCACAGACTGGTGTCAGCAGTGATCAAAGCTATTTTGTTCATTATTGTCAGATTGCTTTTGTCATGATGGTCATCTTATTCAAATGATTCTTACATAATCCCTCCGTGTACAGGAAGCATGTAGAGCCTTAAAATACATTGCTTTTTTTTTATCGATCAACGTTTTAATGATTAGGGAGCAATCATTTGTTGCAACTCCTCCCTGTACTCCTGCAACAATTCAATAAAATCTGTTATGGTCTCGTCAAGCGTCTTTTCAGAATCAGCACCGGCAGCATTTTTATGCCCACCTCCATTGAAATGCCTGCGTGCAAAATCATTAACAGAAAAATGACCTCTGGAGCGAAAGGAAATTCGTACAACATCTTCTTTTTCAGTGAAGAGAGCGGCAAATGATATATTCTTTACTGATAATGCATAATTTACAATTCCTTCTGTATCTCCGGGTTGAAACTGGAAATGCTCCAGTTCATGTCTTGCCAATGAAATGTAAGCAGTTGCATAATCCTTGAGCACGACCAGTTTTTCACTCAGGCAGAATCCCAGCAATCGTAAACGTTGCTCGGAATATGTGTCATAAACGAGTTGGTGAATCCTTTCAATATCAATTCCTTTCTCAATCAAACTGGCAACGATCCTGAAAGTTGCAGGATTATTGCAAGAGTAACTAAATGAGCCAGTGTCAGTCATCAGCCCCACAAACAGACATTCTGCTACTGCCTTATTAATGATTTGTTCATGGCCCATCGCAACAATGATTTCATAAACGAGTTCAGCGGTTGATGATACTCCTACACGGGAAATCATCAGGTCATAATCAAGGGATGGTTGTATGTGATGATCAATCAGAATTTTATAAGCCCTGGAATCGCGTAGTTGTTTTTCGATGAATTTTGTCCGGCTAAAATCGTTGTAATCCACACTGAAAATCACATCGGCTGATTCAACAACTTTTACTGCTTTTCCCGGTTGTTCCTCATAAATGATAATTCTGCCTGTATCCTTCATCCACAATAAAAAATCAGGTATTATGTTGGGAATAAGTATTTTAGATTTGATACCAAGGAGTAATAAATAATGATACAGCGCCAGACATGAACCAACTGCATCTCCATCTGGATTAAAGTGGGAAGTAATGAGGATTGACTTAGCCTTTCTAAGCCTTTCTGCAAGAGAAGATGCTGCTTTTGCATGAAAATTATTTGGATTTTGCATAAATGGAAAATAGTCAGGATGTGTTGTGCAATGAAAAGCTGTTCTGTTAATGGTATTTTTTAGTAAACTTGCAAAGTTATTCGAAATTCCCATTTGGAATATGTTGACAATGATAATCTCCCAAATTAATACTTTATAAAAATGACTGGCAATAAAACATTTACCATTATTAAGCCCCTAGCTGTTGAAACCCGGAATGCCGGAAAAATCGTTTCGATGATCCTTCAAAACGGATTCAGGATCAGCGCAATGAAACTTGTTCATCTTACTCCTGAAATTGCTTCAGGTTTCTATGCTGAACACAAGGGAAAACCGTTTTATGAGCCATTGATTGAATTCATGTCGTCGGGACCTATCATTGTGGCAATACTTGAAAAGGATAATGCGGTAGAAGAATACAGGAAATTGATTGGACCTACCGATCCCATGCAAGCTCCTGAAGGTACAATCAGAAAATTATTCGGTAAATCAATCAGGGAAAACGCTGTGCATGGCTCCGACAGTGATGCGAGTGCTGAACGTGAATGTAATTATTTCTTCTCTGCGCTGGAAAGATTCTAATAATCTTCTGACACGGATAATCTTTTTTTCTTCGGCAGTGCTTATCTTTGATTTCCCCCGATCTGCCTGGATTTGAGATACTTTATTAATTTCAGATCTCCTTACCAATCCTGCGGGGATCAATAAGTTACCTTCTGCTTATCGCAGATAATAAATGTCGTAAATTAGCCCCCAAAAACTAATATGCAGCAGATACTTCCTATTTTCCCCGACAACATAAAGATGGTTAATTATCAGGTGGGATTCAAACAGTTGGATGATTTTGTCCATTATTTTGTAAATGGAATGGCTGTTCATTGCCATCAGTCAGATAGCAAGAACGCTTATCGTTATGTTTTAGCGACCCTTGTTAATAATAATTTTGCAGTATCAAAGAATTGAGCAAGGCATCAGGGGTAAACAGGAAAAATGTAGAGTGCTTTGCCAAAGATTTGCGTGAAAAGGGCATTTCTCACTTTTTTAACCGAAAAGAAACGCGGGGTCAATGCTAAAAGTTTACTCCGGAAAAGATGCATCAGGCACAGCAGCTATTAGACAAGGGATATTCCCAATATCGAACAGCAAAAATTACAGGAGTAAGCGAGAGTGCCATCCGATATCATATTAAGGCAGAAAGCTTAAAAAAAAGTAACTGCTTACAGGCCGGCTGCGGCCACCACACCCCGGGACCAAGACATTGCTGATTTTCTGGCTTCAGAAATGATTGGTATTGCAGCTACACGGATCGAAGATCGGGTATTTGCTGTCCTGGGCATGCAAAACGCAGAAATCTGTTTTGAATCCTGTGAATACGTTGAATCAAAAATACCAGGAAGGCATGACCAATTCAGTCCGGCCGTTATCTGATGTTCTCCGAAAGCGGCAATCCAAATTCCTCAACCATTTTGATGTTCATATCTTCCAGCCGGTCAAGAATGGGATTGTAAATTCCGGGAATGACAGGAATATGAACACCCTTTTCAGTGATCTCGCCTTTCAGGATCATCTCCACACCAATCGCAGCCGGCAGGGCAACGGTGCGTGCCACGGCCGTATCGGTTGCAAGGGTTCCAAAATCGAGCATGGACGATTTGATCACTTCCTGCTTTCCGTTGGGGTATGAGGCCAGGAAAACATGCTGCATCACCACCATGTCGCGTTCTTCCCTGCCCAGTTCCATTTTGGCGATCATCAGGTCGCTGGTGATTTCAAATGGAGTGTCCACGCCACGGTTCATGGATTCATTGCTGAAAAGTCCCAGCCATTCGATGGCATCGAGGGCATAGGCTTTCCAGTCAATCTTCAGGTAAGCAGCCACTTTCCTGCGGATATCGTCTGAGCTTTCTGCGCCAATGAGAATAGCCACAAAATCGGCATAGGTTTTTCCGGTGAAATCGTACTGGTCGCTTGTGATCAGCTTCAATGCCTTCATGGCGTCAATGCTTTCGCACCATCCCGGATAACGGAAGGTACCGCGCATCATGGTTTGGGTTTCAGGGATACCGTAGAGCTGGATATATGGCATAGAATCACGGTTCGGGTAGATATCAAGTTTGCCAACCTGCGGGAAATTAACTGAAAGGGGATTTTTGAAAAGGTCTTCCGTAGGTATATACACCTTTTTTCCATGACGAAGGTAATTGCCATCATTGTTTCCAGCCATTACAACGCCTTTGGGGCTCCATGAGAACTTGTATTTAAATGGATTGCCGGCTGCTTCGGGCGCAGGCAATGCTCCGCAGATGGAGTAAAATTCTTCGATTTTTCCTCCTTTTCCGTGTACATGGTCAATGATACGCATAGCGCCCATATGATCTATACCCGGATCAAGTCCCAGCTCATTGAGGATGATGATACCTGCATCTTTTGCAGCACTATCCAGTGCCTGCATGGCGGGTTTTACATACGAGGTAGTCACCATGTTCTTTTTCAACCTGATACATTGCTCTGCAACCATGATGTGATGTGTCCAGGGCAACAGACTCACAGTCAAATCGTGAGAAGCAATCATTTCTGTTAAAGCGGCGGCATCATCCACCGTCCATGCTATAGCGTTGCCATTCTTATGGGAGCCGATCATAGTTTCGGCTTTCGATTTTGTACGGGTGGCTACGGTAACATGATAGCCTTTTTCCAACAAATAGGTGACAATTGGTTTTACCACCATACCCGCGCCTAAAATTAAGACTTTTTGCATAAAAAATTTTATTAAGTAGTTGATTTATAAGTATTTTTCAATGTATTTGTACTCGGGTGTCAGTACGCCTTTGTGAAGAATAAGGGCCTTCTTCAGTGCACGGGGCAAATCCACATCGTCAAAATGCTGATCAAAATCGGCAACGGCAATTGGTTTGATAAAAGGCATCAGTGCATCGGAAAATGCCATAGACGAATCGAAGGGTAGTTCACTGGGCAGGATATCCACAGCCATCACCAGAATTCCGTCTCCATCAAAACCATAAGCTGGTCGCCTTGTAAACGGGTTATAGACAAAAACAGGATTCTCAATCTCAGTGCCTTTATGTGTGCATTCTACCGAGCCATCCGGATCGCAGGTGATATCACCAATGACGGTAAGTTTTGGTCTGCCGGCTGCATACAGTTGTTCAAGATAATTTTTGGTGACAATACGTGGGTAACGGACATCCCAATACATGCAATTCATCAGCACGGTAAGATGGGGAATGTATTTTTCAAACTGACTGTGATAGTTTTCAGGATGTGTATAATAATCGTGCAGCTCAAATTCTTTTCCCGGAAAATGATGCTCCGACAGGTCTTCCTCCTTAAAAATAACCTTGTAAAGAAGATTATCGGGAAGATGGTCACGGTCTTTTAAACTAAGCAATTTTTCAGGCGAAATCTCTTTTATCGGCAGAAGCTGTGCAATTTCCTGGGCGCCGGCTGAGACATTCCCATATCCGGTAAATCCGATTGTCAGCGGACGAAGTTCTGCAGGTAAACCATTTTCGGCTATCTCCTGCCCTACTTCCGAAATGACTCTCCTGGCAGAAGCCAGTGAATCGTAGGTGTGTGCCTGCCTGATCTTCAGGAAGGGCGTTTCCATACCATAGTATTTCAGCCGTTGCCCTAAACTCCAAAAGGAATTGATCATCCCTGCCAGGCCTGCATACTTTCCAAAAAATATCAAACGCTTGTTTTGCTCATCCACAATACGCTCATATTCAATTAAATTGCATTTCAATTCCATCATCTTTCTGAGCATGGGCATATTGTATGGCTGTCCTTTAATAACATGGGCAAAAAACACATAGGTTTTTTCAGACTCAAAAAATGAAGTGGGAATTTCTTTCACTCCAAGGATCACTGAGCAATCTTTCAGTGTGTCTTCAACCCTTGCGCCGGCGTCCAGATATTCCTGTTCGGTAAACACACGTTTTGCAGATCGTTGTACAACAAAATCCAGTTTTTTCTCTTTGATCAACCGTGCTACGTGCCTGGGAGTGAGAGGCGCCCGGCGCTCCATGACATATTTGTCTTCAAGCCGGATTCCGATAAAGTTACTCATATCAGTAAGTTATTAGTTTGTTATTAGTGCTGATTGGGGGCTGCAAAGGTAGAAATTTAAAAAGTATTTTTGCAGCATGACCATAAACAAAGACATCCATGAAACATGACAGGAAATCAGGCCGTTACGAACGCATGTACAAACAACTGGAAGAATTACTCACCAGAACAACGAACCCAATAGCCCGGATGGCTACCATCACGGCGGTACTCTATCATAAAATGGACTACTTTTTCTGGTGCGGTTTCTATTGCCTGGTTGATGGAGATTTAACTGTTGGTCCTTACCAGGGACCGCTGGCATGCCAGGTACTGAAAAAGGATACCGGAGTTTGCTGGGCAGCCTTACATTCGAAACGAACTCTCATTGTGCCCGATGTAGAGAAATTCCCCGGGCACATTGCGTGCGACAGCCGGTCAAAATCAGAAATTGCTGTACCTTTTACTGATAGTACAGGTAATATATGGGGAGTACTGGATGTGGACAGCACTTCTCTTGCCTCGTTCGATGACATTGACCGTGAATGGCTGGAGAGGATAGTTGGATTGATGAAACACAAGTTAATCTGACATGAAAAAATCAGTTGAGTCTTTGAAATGCTGAATCAATCAACTATTCCATAAACTTTACATTCCTGATTCATGCACAGGTCATCCTTAAGAATAGATTATTAATGACAATTGATCACTGGTTCATTAACTCTTACCTGCAAACTATTGGTTTCGGAAAATCTCAAAAATCCTTTATTGGATATCTGCGATATGAACACCTTCAGGTATTCCCTGCGGAAACCTAGCAAACATCGCTGCTTCACTGAGTGAAACAGAATTTTGGTTTAAGGTGTAATCAATTTCGCCGGTAAGGGTGATGATAATGGTAGTCAGCAGGTTGACCGGTGCAGTAAATACGGAATACCAGCCGTGTAATATGGTGAACATCGTAAATGCAGGAATATACCATCCATAATGAACAGCTTTGGCATACCGTATCCGGAAACGTAATACATCTTTTGAGTCAATGGCCAGGCATTTCCGGGTATTTTTTTCCAGAACCACAATTTCTGCGACACCTGCAGCGATCAGCTCACCGCGTATATGCTGCCCGTTGGCTGTGGTTATGCTGATGTAAGAACCAAATTCACTGACGTTAACCTTTTCGATGGCCGGCAGGTAATATTGAGTGCTACAGCCAGCAAGCATCATCATCAAAAAAATAAGAAAAACATTATTGGTTTTCATCGTACGAGAATGTTTTTGTATCAATTTTTGAATTCCAGAAAACTGATTCCATTTCGCTTTCATAAAGCTTGTAATGTTGCGCTTCGCTCTTCAGGTACCTGGCCGGAAAATGCACCATTTGCCAAAGTTTAAACAGGTTCTTATCACTGATCCAGTCATCACGCATCCATTCAAGATAGTAGCCTTCAGTGGAAAGAAACAATTCATAATCCAGGTCTCTTTCCGGTAGCCTGAACGAAAACCGATACTCGCTTCCAGGCATCGAAACCAGTATATCACTTGTATCTTTAATCAGCTTTAAGGCTTCATCATCATTTTGACCCTTGGTACAGGCAACAAAAGGTTCTTCTGCAAAAGGTTTAACCTGTCTGATAATATTTGTGAGCGCCACGTAATCAATGCGCCATACACCTTTGTTAAGAACAAGTTTCAGTTGTATCGGATCATTCGATTGGTGAACATTGTTCAAAGGTATAAAGTGGCTGTTCACTGCTATGGGGCCTGTTTCAGTAAGGCTGCCCTGCTTTCTCCATGAACTGTCCTCAGGATGCAGCAGGTACACATCAATACCGCCTAAGGCTTCAGATACAGCATCGAACTTCCTGCGTAATGATTCGTCTGTTTCAATTCTGGCAAACATATCACCAACTTCATTTCCCATATAACCCATGGCACTGTAAAACAGATAGGTAGTCATCAGGGTCTGGCGATAGCTGATTACCACACCTAAGTCATCATTGTGTTCAGTATGATCGAATTTTAAGAAAATTTCTTCCTGTGAGAGGAGATTATTCTCGTCGGATAACGAAAAGCGTTCCCGGCTGTCTTCATATTTCATCAACGAAGTTACGTCTCCTTCCCGGGCGCCTGCGTGCGTAATACCAAACAAATTCCTGCACAGATAAAAATCATCGTCTTGTGTTTGAAAAACCCGTTCACCCTCATTTAGTGGATAAGCGAGCAGCTTCAAACTTCTCACACAATGGGTTTCTAATGCTTCATTTTTCATGGTTATAGAAAAAAC
>CAYQRU010000146.1:0-1116 GCA_964419945.1 uncultured Bacteroidales bacterium
GAAAAAGGAAATCTATTTGCGGTTCTTAATGATCCACAAAATGCCATCATATACTATCACAAAAGTGATTCTGTAGCAAGCCAGGTCAAACTCATGCAGATGAGTTCGCTTGCACAGATTCACATAGCCAAGACCTACCTCGGGATGAAGGAATTGGATTCAGCCTATACTTTTGCAAGGAGCGCCTATGACATTGCCATTGAGATTGGAAATAAAAAGCTTGAATATGTCGCTAATGAAGTTTTTTCCCTGATTTTCGAGGAGAGGAGAGAGTTTGAAAAAGCGCTGGCCTATAAAAACCTTGCTATTGAACAGAAAGCGGAGTTCCAGGCACAATCTCATGCCAATCAGATGTATCGCCTTGAAATTGATGAATTAAACAGGGATAAGGAGAAGCAACAGGTTTTTATTGCAGAACAAAGTATGCACATTGCCAGCCAGAGGAATCAACTGCATATTGCCATGGTTTCGTTCTTTGCCCTTTTGGTAATTTTATCTTTTATCTATTACTACCTTTTCAATAAAAACAGGCAAAAGCAGACAAAACAGGCCTATGAGAACAAAATAAGACATTCCCTTGAAATGACCAAAGCAGTGCTGGAAGCTGAAATTCAGGAACGTAAGCGCATTGGCATGGAACTGCACGATGGCCTGGGTCCCCTTCTGGGCCTCGTGAAGCTGAATATAACCAACATTATCAGAGAAGATGGTATAAGCCCAAAAAAGAGAAAAGAACTTTTAATAAGCGCTGCCACCAATCTTGATGACATCTTAAAAGAGATGAAAAATATTTCCAAAAATCTGGCGCCAATCGTATTAATTGAAAAAGGATTTGAATCAGCAATTAAAGATCTTGTTATCAGGCTGCAGAACCTGAAGTACTTCGATGTCAGGCTGAGTATGAATGGATGGGACGGAAAAGTTGCTCCATTTGTTGAGCATTCGCTTTACAGGACTGTATTGGAGGTGATTAATAATATCATCAGCCACGCCAAAGCCTCAGTTGTGAGCATTGAAGTTTTAAAAAATGGTAAGGAAATATCAATAATTATCGAAGATAACGGTGTGGGATTTGACTCGTCAACATCAAAAAATAATGGACTGGGTTTAAAAAAT
>CAYQRU010000146.1:1126-7946 GCA_964419945.1 uncultured Bacteroidales bacterium
CAACCCGTATTGAAGGACTGGAAGGGAAATTTTTTATTGACAGCATGCCGGACAGGGGAACAATCATAATTATTGAGCTCCCGGATGGCGAACTATCACAAATAAAAGATGAATTATCCATAGTCAATGCTTAAACACACTAAAGGATAACCAAATTAGAGGTCCCATATGAATACTTAAATCCAATTTAGTCAGATGAAAAAAATAAAGTTGTTTCTGATTGACGATCATAAGCTTTTTATCAAAGGCATTATCTCCATATTTGAAGAAAACCGTGAAATAGAGGTGATAGGACATGCATACTCAGCAAAGCAATACCTTAACGAACCACCTGTTTCAGAACCTGATGTAATTCTGATGGACATAAACATGCCCGATATGACCGGCATTGAACTAACCAGGATCATCAAGGAAAAAAACCCGAAGGCAAAAATTCTTGCCCTTAGCATGTTTGAGGACATATTGTACATACAGAAAATGATCCAGAGCGGAGCAAATGGCTATGTTTTGAAATCAGCAGATATGCAGGTTTTAATTGAAGCAATTAAGACGGTGGCTAATGGCGGCAAATTCTGGGATGCTGAAATCCGGAATACGATTCTTGAAAAAGTTGGTGCCATTGATTCCGAAGAGTTTAAAGATCTGAACCAGAATAAGCTATCAAAACGCGAACTCGAGATTCTTAATCTGATCACAAAAGAGTTTTCCAATTCCCAGATTGCTGAGAAGCTTTTTATCAGCGAACTGACTGTTGAAACTCACCGTAAAAACATCATGGCAAAAACCAAAACGAGGAATGCCGCCGGATTGGTAAAATTCGCCATCAGAGAAGGATTGGTTTATTTCTAGTTGAGAGCCTTATTAAATGATATTCATCTG
Organism: uncultured Bacteroidales bacterium; assembly: GCA_964419945.1. GTDB lineage: Bacteria > Bacteroidota > Bacteroidia > Bacteroidales > JAAYJT01 > JAAYJT01. Next base: position 2,006 of record CAYQRU010000146.1, read on the forward strand.
TTTGTGGCAGAATATTACTGGGGAAATATTCGATGACCAGGATGGTTTCTTTTACATATTGATTTAACAATTTGGGCTACGTTCGTGCGTCCTGGTATAACATCGCACCAAATTCTCTTTCAGTGTAACTCGTATCCATGATTACTATTACTTCATCTGGTTGAGTCCGGGCAACCTTTACTGTTAACTTTTCAAATCTTCTTTATATTGTCTTTATTGAACATTCGTATTTGATTGCAAACTAAATACAGATCTGTTTCGCTCCAGAATATCCTCTCCACCAGATAGCGTTATTTAATGTTTGACAACCAACAAATTGCAATTCACAATCCCGGTATTTTCAGCGCTGTACATCATTTAAAAAACCATTTTGAATTATCGCTATTGAATTACAGTAAAAGCATCATTATTATACATAACCTAAAAATGACCATAAGGCAAATAACAGAATGCCCTTTAGCGCTTTACATTATTAGAAATGCCCATTAAAACAAAAACCGGTAAGACGTATTGTTGCCTGTAGGCTAAAGAAAAAATTATTCAGTGATTTAAGCCTGCTTTGCCAACTGTATTTCACAGAAAATCCTCACTTCATCGCTAACCAGTACGCCGCCGGTTTCAAGTGCTGCGTTCCAGTTCAGGCCCCAGTCTTTACGGTTGATTTTTCCACTCAGACTGAATCCTGCCTTTTGATTTCCCCAGGGATCTTTCATGATACCACCAAATTCCACATCCAGGATTACTGGTTTTGTAACATCTTTGATGGTTATATCGCCGGTGAGCCTGAAATTTCCATCGACGGCTTTTTTCATTTCTGTTGACTGGAATTGCAATGCAGGAAATTTTTCTGCATCAAAGAAATCAGCACTTTTAAGATGGTTGTCCCGGTCAGCATTATTGGTGTCAATGGAGGCTGTTTTGGCTTCAAAATTAATTTTTGCATTGCTGAAATCATCGCCGGCGCTTTCAACGGAAGCACTGAATTCGCGGAAATAGCCGGTAACGGTTGTGATCATCAGGTGTTTGACTTTAAATTGAATCTCGCTGTGGGTGGGGTCTAAAATCCATTTTGTAGTATTCATACAGTATTAGCGCTTTATTAATATAAAGTAATTGGCTGATAATGAGTGCTTATTGAAATAATAGGCAACATATCAATATACACAACAAAATACTTGTCATAATGTTGAGAAACTCCAGGTTGAAACATGGCAATTAAATTTAATTTACTTCATCGCTACAATATATACCTTTGCAAACCAAAATACCCGAAACGATGTACGGAAAAATAAAAGAGCACCTGCAAGGCGAACTTGAGAAGATCAGGCAGGACGGGCTATATAAAGATGAACGCATCCTGATGACCCCACAGGGTGTTCACATCAAAACCAAACGCGGTCTTGATGTATTAAATTTTTGTGCCAATAATTATCTGGGTTTGTGTAATGATCCCAGGGTGATGGCTGCCGCCAATTACGCCTTCTTCAAATGGGGCTTTGGAATGGCCTCTGTTCGTTTTATTTGTGGAACCCAACTGGTTCACAAACAATTGGAAGAAAAGCTCAGTGAATTTCTGGGAACCGAAGACACCATCCTCTACTCATCGGCCTTTGATGCCAATGGTGGCATTTTTGAACCTCTGCTCGATGAAGAATGCGCCATCATCAGCGACGAGCTGAACCATGCTTCCATTATTGACGGGGTGAGGCTTTGCAAAGCAAAGCGCTTCCGTTATAAGAACAATAATATGGACGACCTTGAGGCAAAGTTGCAGGAAGCGGAAGGAACCAAATTCAAAATGATTGTTACCGATGGCGTTTTTTCAATGGATGGCATTATTGCCCAGGTTGACAAAGTGTGTGATCTGGCTGAAAAATATGACGCACTGGTGATGGTTGACGATTCACATGCTACCGGTTTTATTGGTGATCGCGGGCGGGGAACCCATGAACATTGTAATGCAATGGGGCGGGTTGACATTATTTCTACAACCTTCGGGAAGGCATTGGGTGGAGCATCCGGTGGTTGTGTGTCGGGTCATAAGGAAATAATTGATCTGCTGCGCCAGCGTTCGAGGCCATATTTATTTTCCAACTCTCTTGCCCCGGCCATTACCGGTGCCACTCTCGAAGTTATCAACCTGCTTACTGAAACCACCGACCTGCGCGATAAACTCAACGAAAATACCCGCATGTTCCGTAAAGGAATGGAGGAGGCGGGATTCAGGATTGTACCGGGAACCCACCCCATAGTGCCCGTGCTCTTAGGTCACTTGCCCAACGATGCCAAACTTTCGCAGGACTTTGCCAACGAGCTGCTTTCGGAAGGCATTTATGTGATCGGTTTTTATTACCCGGTGGTTCCCAAAGGAAACTCCCGCATCAGGGTTCAGATCAGCGCTGCACACTCGAAAGATAACATCGCGTTCGCTGTGGAGAAATTTGTCAAGGTGGGAAAGAAATTTGGCGCGATATAAGCCGGAATCATACTTTTTCCTATCTTGCGGCCTTAAATTTTTAAGGCCTTGATCTTCGGCATAGGAACAGATATCATTGAAGTAGAACGTATTGAAAAACAGCTTGAAAAAAATTCAGGACTGAAGGAAAAGCTTTTTACCGCCGGCGAGATCGCTTACTGCGAATCAAAAAAAAACAAAGGACAACATTATGCAGCGCGTTTTGCTGCCAAGGAGGCTTTTTTGAAAGCCATCGGCACCGGCTGGCGCGATGGATTGCAGTTTGATGAAATTGAAGTTACAAACGACCAGCTTGGCAAACCCACGCTGGTACTCTACGGCAAAACCAGGGACTTTGTGGCTGAAATCAACATCACCAACATCCAGGTATCACTCACGCATATCAAAGATGTGGTAAATGCAATTGTGATTGTTGAGAAGTAGTTTTTTTACCACATAAACACATAGATAAATTTGGGAAAACCCCGTTGGGGTTACTGGATCAAAAACAAGATAAATTGGATTATAGGAACAATAAGATGAACAAGAATTAACCCCGGCTGGATTTAAGTCAATAACTCATAACACGTAAAAACAATAAAACCAAACTTTTTATGTCGAACATCCGCTCTTACGAAGAACGATTAAAAAACTTCAGCTGGAAGATTGCTGAAGACGAACTGGACTATAAGCCAGGCGATATGATCAATATCGGCTGGTACTGCTCCGACCGCATCTGCCAGATGGGCAAGGCAGACAAAATGGCCCTGCTCTGGGAAAACGCCATGGGTATTGAAAAAAAATACACCTACAACGACCTGAGGCTGACTACAAACACCATTGGCCAGTTCCTCCGCTCACTGGGCATTAATGCCGGCGACAGGGTATGCATCTTTTTGGATCGCATTCCTGAGCTCTATCTCGGATTCCTTGGTGTGCTCAAAATCGGTGCTATCGTACAGCCGCTTTTTTCTGCTTTTGGCGAAGAATCATTGCATATACGCCTCGAGAATGCCGAAACCACAGCCATTATCACCCAGCGCAAGCATGTGGGCAAGGTTCGTAAACTCATTGACAAAATGCCTTACCTTAAGCACATTATCATTGTGGACCACGATGGCAAAAAAGAATTAAAAGAGCGTGAAGTGGTTTTCTCTCTCGAAGATGCCGAACCGGTTGAACACCTCGAAATTCATCCCACCACTGCCGAATCGCCATCGGTGCTGCACTACACCAGCGGAACTACCGGCCAGCCCAAAGGGGTGAAGCATGTGCATTATTCGCTCATCTCGCAGTATCTGACCTCCAAATGGACACTTGATTTACAGGATGACGACATGTACTGGTGCACCGCCGACCCTGGCTGGGTTACCGGAACATCCTATGGAATAATTGGCGGTTTTAGCAACGGCGTTACCAATTGTGTGCTCGAAGCCGGTTTCTCCGCTGAAGCATGGTACAGGTTCATCGAAAAATACAGGATTTCCATGTGGTATTCAGCTCCTACCGCCATCCGCTCGCTAATGAAAGCCGGCGATGAAGTGGTGAAGAAATTCGACCTTTCCTGTCTGCGCCACTTAGCCAGTGTGGGAGAACCGCTCAACGCCGAAGCAGTGATCTGGTCAGAAAAAGTATTTGGCAAGCCCTTTTACGACACATTCTGGCAAACCGAAACCGGATCGCACATGATCTGCAATTATCCCGGAATGCCTGTAAAACCAGGCAGTATGGGCAAGCCTTTCCCGGGCCTCACCGCAGCTATTTTGAACGCTAAAACTTATGAGCCCATCACTGAACCGGGTTTGATTGGGCTAATTGGTTTTCGTCCCGACTGGCCTGCTTTCATGAGAGGCTACTGGAACAACGAAGAAACTTTTAAAAAGAAGTTCCAGAACGGCTGGTACCTCTCCGGCGACCGCGCCAAACTGGATGCCGATGGCTATTTTTGGTTCGTTGGCCGCGATGATGATGTAATCAATACCGGCGGCCACCTGGTAAGTCCCTTTGAAGTTGAATCAGCATTGCTGGAACACGAAGCTGTGGCCGAATCAGCTGTAGTAAGCAAACCCGATGAAATTAACATGGAGGTTGTAAAAGCTTTTGTAACATTGAAACCAGGTTTCGAAGCCAACGATGATACAGAGCTGCAAATTATGAATTTCATCAGAAAAAGACTTTCACCTCTGGCCATGCCACAGGAAATTGAGTTCATTGACAAGCTGCCAAAAACCCGCAGCGGCAAAATCATGCGTCGCATCCTTCATGCCAAGGAATGGGGAGAAGCAATTGGAGATACATCTACCCTGGAAGATGATTAGAGAGTATTTCGGATTGCCGATTGGCGATTTCGGATTTGGAACAACAGAATAATAGAACATCAGAACAATTGAACAATTGAATTCAGAACCTGAACACTTTAACACGATTAATACTAACCTTAAAAAAGAAAGAAAAATGGAAGAAATGAAAGACATCGTTCTGCAGTACGTAATTGACGAGTATGTTGAAGATCCGGACGAAGAGATCACATACGACACCCCGCTGATCAGCGGCGGTATTGTTGATTCGTTTTCAATGGTTTCGCTCAAGCGTTTCCTTGAAAACAAGTACAAAATCTCTATCCCCGACGACAAAGCCACTCCCGAGGCTTTCGACTCGGTGAATAAGATTGTAAGCCTAGTGAATGAATTCCTGAAGTAAAACCATCTGAGTAGCCCGGAACAGATAAGGTTCGAAAAGAAACAATTTCATTCCCAATCACTCACACTGCTCCCTAACCGGTGTATTTAAACCTTGGGATTTAGGGCTTTGAATTTGGGACTTGGGACTTATCTACCGGTTACACTCAGTAAAAACATCTACAACCATGGCATACAGCGATAAAGTAAGAGACATTTACAAGCAGACCCTGACTGGCATGCAGGAGGCAGGCCTGTTCAAGGTAGAACGCTACATTCACAGCGCTCAGTCTGCCGATATTGAAGTAGAATTTCCGGAAGGCGCTTCCCTGAAAAAGGTCATTAACATGTGCGCCAACAATTACCTGGGGCTTTCGAGCCATCCGGATGTAGTAAAAGCAGCACACGAAGGCCTTGACACGCGCGGCTACGGTATGTCATCCGTAAGATTTATTTGCGGAACCCAGGACATTCATAAGGAACTGGAACGTAAAGTTACAGAGTTCCTTGGAACCGAAGACACCATTCTGTTTCCATCCTGCATGGACGCCAACGCCGGCGTTTTTGAAGCCATACTTACCAAAGATGATGTAATGATCAGCGATCGTTTGGTTCATGCCAGCATCATTGATGGCATACGTCTGTGCAGTGCTATGACGGATACCTTCAAGCACAGCGATATGGCACACCTTGAGCAGAAACTCCAACTCCACAGCGACAAGCGCCTGAAAGTTGTTATCACCGACGGTGTGTTCAGCATGGACGGCGACACCGCCAAATTAGACGAAATGGTGGCACTCTGCGATAA
>CAYQRU010000147.1:0-7898 GCA_964419945.1 uncultured Bacteroidales bacterium
AAAGTATATTTACCCATGCGTTTCAGAGGTTCGGCTACAATAAAAAGTGCAACTACCCAGCCTGCTAAAAATCCAATAGAATATAAAAATCCATCATATCCGGCAAATGCAATTAAACCACATATACCAAGAAACGAAGCTGCCGAAAGGTAATCACCCGCAAAGGCAATCCCGTTCACACCCCAATGTATTTTTCCGCCAGCCGCAAAATAGCTGCTTGCTGATTTTGTTTTTGCACCAAAATAAAAGGAAAGCGCCAAAACAAGACCCACAAAAAAGACAAAGAAAATTACTGCCCAGATTGAAACTTCATAAATCATGACTCTTCCCCTCCATTCATTTTGTTTTCCAAACGGGTACACATCCAATTATAGAGGAAACCCATAATAATGGCAAGAATAATCAAACCAAACCCATAAACAATGGCAAGGTTTTGGCCGCCAATAATGTATGTTCCCATCAAATCGGGATAAAACACACCGATGATTACAAAACCAAAATAGATCAGTGTGTAGAACAAAAATAATTTTACCCCCAGCTTACTTTTCTTTTCTGCTGCTTTGTCAGGGCCGGTTTCTTGATTTGCATGTTCGTGGAGCATAAAGGTGGTTTTAAATTTATGCAAATAAAATACTTTTTGAAATATCTTTTGCTCCCCAAACTATTATTACCAGCAAATACCAGCAAAAAAATTAGAATTAAATACCAATTGCTCTAAAATAGATCGAATGCAAGACATTAAGCATGCCGCACAGTAATACTACAAGGGCTATAAATAAACAGGGACAACATCTACAAGTGTCCCTGTTCTGTAAATTGATCGAAAATGACTTTATTTTACCAATACTTTTTTCACAACAGTCCGGTCTTCAAAGATAAGGTGTGCAATGTATATTCCACTTACTGCGCCAGGTAACATGATTGTAGAATAACCTGATTTTACGTTGGTACTGAAAATCATCCTGCCTGTTGCATCATAGAAATAAAAAGGTGTAGTCCGGGGGATGTTTTCGGGAATTCTCAAATGGATGTAATTGTCGCAGAAAAACAATTCTGCTGCAGAGATACTGGTTTCAGGAACAGAGGTAAGGCCGTTGAAAATGAGTTTAAAGCGGACAGGATCATTCTCAGGATTATGTATGAATGTAAAGTTTGGATTTGTACGCAGATCGGTGATAATTCCCGAAAGCATGTCCAATAATTGAATGGAGGCCTGTGGTTCAAATGATTCAATGGAAGATGCTTCAAAAACCACCTCACCGGCAACACTCATTGTAAATGCCAACGGTATTTCAATGATGGCCCTTGAATACGGCATAGTGTTGATTGTGAGCCGTGTATCATCATCAAGTAGTGTATATAACTGGGGTGCCCCGGCCAGTCCGGACATTTTGGTCGCATCTGACCAGCTATCAAATCCGGGAGTTGATGATTCATCGAAAAGAACAATAATTTCATCGCTGTAATTATTTGCCAATGCTTTCATCCGAAGAATATTTTCAAATTCTTCCTGATCTTTGTAAAAAGCCTGATCGCTGTGAATACGGGCATTATTATTTACCTCAAGAGTCGCATTTGCAGATAAAGCCTGTACAAAGAAACCCTGTCCAACAGGAATATCTTTTGTTACTCCTTGTGTACCAACAATGCCATTCCAAACTCCGTAATTATTGGATGAATGTATCCACATCCAGTAAGATCCGCTGACATCCGTTTTTGTCCAGCCACCAAGAGCGTTCCAATCAATGGGGGAAGGATAAGGATTTCCTGCAAGATTATGATTGCCTAAAAAAGCGGGATAAGAGATATTGTAGGAAAAAGCACCATTGTTCATAGGGCCGGCAAATGAATATGTAGTGTCAGGCTGCCACGATGTCGGTCCAGGATATTTCCAGATCATATACCCTTTATCAGAAAATAAGGGAGTATTGGTGGGAGAGCCTAATCCAACCCATTTCTGTCCGGGAACATCATATTCATACAAATACGACCACAGGAAAAGAACAGACATTGGATTGGAAGCTTGAGTTAGTGGTACAGAAGCAAGATGATAGCCGGCTGCCGGAAGATAACGCTGGATTGTCCCGTTTACATTATTGGAATTATGGATCAATGATCCGGTACCGGTGACATTGCTTTCTACGACCAATCCTTCCGGACCATTGCTGTTTGTGAGTGTATTTGAAATCTTCAGTTTTCCGGCAGAAGAAACAGTAACACTGCTGCCCGCCTGGATATTCAGGCCATTGATCAGTACGGTTGAACTAATAACAGGTTGGTTTGGAACGTTAGGAATAACAACATTTTGATGAGGCAAAGGCAAATAATTTGCGCTCCAGTTACCACCAAGCTCCCATTGCCTGTCAATGGCGCCTGTCCAGGTGTTCACGTAAAGAGAATAGAAATCATCAAAGTAAGGATATCCATCGTTAATATCGTCCTGAATAGCCCAGATAGATTCAAAATCCCATCCTGCAGCCAGAAACGTATTAATGTCAAGCATTTCGGCTGTTGTTTTGGCAGTTCCTGCAACACTTGTTGTTTTACCGGATGTTTGCAAATCCCAGAATGAATTGGAAACAGTCCCTCCTGTTTTGTTTCCCATAAATCCACCTACCTGAGATCCTGCAGAAGTTATGAATCCTGTGGAGTAACTTTTACTGATTAATCCATCAGCCTGTTCGCCTGTATGACCACCGATTTTATTTGGTCCGGAAACACTACCGCGGGCATACGTGTTTTCAACGGTACCACTGGCTTGTCTTCCAATTAATCCGCCGGCAATTTCTGAAGAAGCAGTAACATCAGAAACCGAGAAACAAATCCTTACAACTGAGTACTCCCATGCATTAAATCCAATTAAGCCTCCAATCCGGGACCTTCCGGCAACACTGCCCGTTGAGTAGGATTTTTCTATCAATCCATTATTATTGTATCCAAGCAAACCACCCACATCATCATTTCCCTGAACCGATGAGCTTGTGTGGCAATATGAAATGCCAGCGCTCTGCGAAGACATGTACCCAACCAAACCGCCGGTTCGGTTATACCCGTTAACCGAACCGGTGGAGTAGCAATTACTTACCATCGTATTATTAATCCAGCCAATCAACCCACCAATATCCGTATTAGTTCCGTTCACTGATGCAGACGAATGACTTGATGCGACAGGTGTATCTGTTCTTCCGGTAAGACCACCAATCTGGGAAACTCCACTAACCACACCTGAAGACGTGTTATTCTCAAAATTAACACCCTGATAGTAACCAACCAAACCTCCTGCAACAGTATTAAAAGCAGTAACTGTGACGTTATCAGCATGGGAATCAACCAGCGATCCTGTTGTGTTTACCTGACCAATTAATCCACCCACAGTTCCTCTTCCTGAAACTGAACCAGAAGCTGTGCATGATGAAACAGCACCTCCGGAAACAGCAATCAATCCGCCAATCTGATGACGATTGTTCTGATTGGCACCGGTAACAGTGATTGAGGAAGCATGACAATTGCTTATTATGGCAGATGAATTTACAGTAGAAATAAGACCCCCGATTACTCCCCGACCTGTAACGGAGCCAGTAACGGTCACATTTTCAACAATACCACTTGTCTGAGCAGCGAGAGAAGCTGCATTATCCTGTCCTTTGATATTAACATTGAGCAGTTGGAGGTTTCTAATGGCACTTGTTGCACCCAGATTGGTAAAAAGTGCCTGGTTTGCTGAATTTGAACGGATAATGACCAAACCGCTTATCTTGAAATTACTACCATCAAGAGTTCCTCCAAACCACGAAAGTGGTACAAAACCAGCGCCTCCGTTCCAGCTACTTGTAACAGAAGCATCAATATCGTTCATTATTTTGAAATGAGCTGTATTATAATTTGAAATGATTTGAAGCTGATTGATCGTGGTGATCTGGTAAGGATCAGCAACTGTTCCGCTGCCTCCTGAAAATTGTGCATTGACTTGCTGGGCATCAAAAAAAAACACCAGTAACAGTAATAATGCTCCCAACTTTGAATAAACAGGAATAGCCAGGGCAATTGTTTTTAGGATTGTAAATCTTGATTTCATGGCTGTTATGTTTTCGTTAGCATCATTTATAATTAAAGTTTATCTAAGAGAGATTTAACGAAAATGCAAATGTAGCAAAAACTGTACAAAAAATTACATTATGCTCATATACAATAAAATAACACATTTGTACCCAGTCAATGATTCCTAAATTGGAAAACCTGTTCTCCAGACCATATTTCCAGCTAAAGTTTTGACAATGATTGGTTTTCTATCAAATTAGACTAGTCATTGAGAGGAACTAACTCTTGCGTGTTTTTATTGAATTCAGCAGGATAGGCCAGGAATACGATGTGCGCGGCATCTGGAAAAATCCCGATCCGGACAATCTTACGCTTTGCTTAGCAATTAGTTCTTTATTGTAACAAATTGACAATTTTAAATGCATCTTTTATACACATTTTTAAGTCTGTTTTTAATAATGGTTCTCTGAAATTAAATCGTGTTGAATAATCTGGATTAAATAGTATATAGCGGAATTTCTACGTTGCGCAATAATTTTGAAATACATTGCACAAATAGGAAATATTGACTTCCAAGGCTATTTATAAAAACAGGGACAACTTCACCAAGTGTCCCCGTTCTGTTAATTGATCGGAATTGACTTTATTTTATCAATATTTTTTTAACAACAGGCTTATCATCAAATACAAGATGCGCAATGTATATTCCACTTTTCACATGGGGCAACATGAATGTAGAATAGCTAGGTTTTACTTTGGTGCGGAAGATGATCCTGCCTGATGCATCGTAGAAATACACAGGTGTAGCTTGGGGAATGTTTTCGGGAATTCTGAGATGGATGTAATTGTTGCTGAAAAACAATTCTACTGCAGGGATACTGGGTTCAGGAACAGCGGTAAGGCCGTTAAAAATAAGTTTAAAGCGGACAGGATCATTCTCAGGATTATGCAGGAATGTATAGTTTGAATGTGTACGCAAATCGGTGATTATTCCTGCATGCACGTCCAACAGTTGAATGGAGGCCTGTGGTTCAAATGATTCAATGGATGATGCTTCAAAAACCACCTCACCGGCAACACTCATTGTAAATGCCAGTGGTATTTCAATGATGCTTCTTGAATACGGTATAGTGTTGATTGTGAGACGTGTATCATCATCAATGATGGTATATAATTGGGGTGCTCCTGCAAGTCCGGACATTTTGGTTGCATCTGACCAGCTATCAAAACCGGGAGTTGATAATTCATTGAAAAGGATAATAATTTCATCGCTGTAGTTATTTGCCAGCGCCTTTATCCGAAGAATATTTTCAATTTCTTCCTTATCCTTGTAGAACGCCTGATCGCTGTGAGTGCGGGCATTATTATTTACTTCAAGAACTGGATTTACAGATAAAGCCTGAACAAAGAAACCTTGTCCAACAGGAATATCTTTTGTTACCCCCTGTGTACCAACAATGCCATTCCAAACCCCATAATTATTGGAAGAATGTATCCACATCCAGTAAGAACCACTGACATCCATTTTTGTCCAGCCACCACCGGCGTTCCAATCAATGGGAGAAGGATAGGGATTTCCAACAAGATTATGGTTACCCTGGAAATCGGGAAAGGTTATATTGTAAGGGAAAGTGCCGTTATTCAATTGTCCGGCAAATGAATATGTTGTATCAGGTTGCCACGAAGCAGGGCCGGGATATTTCCAGATCATATACCCTTTATCAGCAAATAAAGGAGTATTTGTAGGAGAACCTAATCCAACCCATTTCTGCCCGGGAACATCATATTCATACAGATATGACCACAGGAAAAGAACTGACATTGGATTGGAGGCTTGAGTTAGTGGTACAGAAGCAAGATGATAACCGGCTGCCGGAAGATAAGTCTCGATGGTTCCATAAACATCTTGATCATTGTAAATGAGTGATCCGGTTCCATAAAGGTTACTTTTTACATGCAAACCTTCCGGTCCGTTAGCGTTCACCATATCATTATTAACCGTAAGTTTACCATTGAACGCTATGGTCACATTACTGCCGGTCTCAATATTGAGTCTGTTGATAAGAACATCTGAACTGATAATGGGCTGGTTCGGTACAGGAGGAATACTGACATCATGATGAGGAAGTGGTATATGATTTCTGCTCCAGTTCCCATCCAGTTCCCATTGCCGGTCAATGGTACCTGTCCACATATTGGGCAGCGGTAATGCAATACATCCTGTTGATGGATCAGACCAATATAATCCGGGAAAAACAAAATCATCACCGATCATTCTACTATTTCCCCCAGTGCCGATAAAACTGACCCGAATCTTGTAAATTTCATCCGAATCAGCTATTTCAGCAGGCATAGCAGTTGATATGTCATGGATGTTTGTGTTAAAAGGTGTTGGCAAGTAAATAGTTTCAAATAACAGGGTATCACCTTCTTTCGATGGTTGTGCAGGGTCGTAGGCAATATAAGTCAGAGCCACTCCACGTGTTGTGCCATTCGTAGCCTCTAATCGAACCCTAAAAGTAATATTACCTGAGGCAGGTTTGAACCAGGGTGTTTTAATCCAACAGGATGTTGGTGATGGATTGGTTAACTGATTTGAACGTGTTGACCATATCCCTGAGATGACGAAACTTGTTGTATTGGTGTAACTTATGGCTCCAAAACCCCAGCAATTGGCAATTTCAACAGCTCTGTTGCCTGATTCACAATCGAGTGAAAGATCTGCTTTCAAAAAGATAGGTGTAAGCATAAACGGACTCAATGTCAACGCAATAAGAATTTTGCTTGATAATGATTTTTTCATGGCAGTTTGGTTTATCGGTAACGCTTGATTTTAAATGAAGAATTTCTGGAAATTATTGTTTTAGCGAATAGATTTTTAAAAAATGATTTTTTGGATTAATACGTATTTCGACCCAACAACCTTTACCATGTAAACCCCCCGTTTAAACCGTGAGATGTTAAATGATGAACTCCTTGCGATAGCCTTTTTCGTCAACACCAACCTGCCACCAGCATCGAAAATTTGTACCTGGGCCGGTAAATTCGTTTCATCGGGAATATTAACAAACAGCATATTGTCAGCAATATAAATATGCAAACCGGATATATCAGTTTCGGAAACACCAGTAAGTCCATTGATAATTAGTTTGAACCGAACAGGATCGTAAATCGTATCGTGGGTAAATGTATAATTCGGAACCGCACCCAGATCGGTCAGGGTATTTGCAAGCATATCGAACAACAGAACAGATGCTTGCAATGGAAGTGTTTCAAGCGAGGAAGCTTCCAGCGTAACTTCGCCTGGAATGGAAATTGTGAAAGCCAAAGGTATTTCGATGATTTCATTTGAATACGGCAAGCTGTTGATCGAAAGCATTTTATTATCTTCAATCAAGCTGTAAAGTTGAGGAGCAGCAACAAATCCGAACATTTTTGATGCGTCAAAATCCGGATCAAATCCTTGTGTGGACTGATTGTTGAACATTATGATAATCTCATCATGGTAATTATTAGACAGGGCCTTTAATCGAAAATAACTATTATCGTCCTGCAGGTTTTTATAAAACACCTGGTTGCTGTGAATACGGGCATTATTATTTACCTCAAGATTCGCATTTACAGATAAAGCCTGAACAAAAAAACCTTGTCCAACAGGAATATCTTTTGTTACCCCCTGTGTACCAACAACGCCATTCCAAACCCCGTAATTATTTGATGAATGTATCCACATCCAATAAGAACCGCTGACATCCGTTTTTGTCCAGCCACCAGCGGCGTTCCAATCAATAGGGGAAGGAAATGGATTTCCGACAAGATTATGGTTGCCCTGGAAATCGGGAAAGGTTATATTGTAAGGG
>CAYQRU010000148.1:0-7645 GCA_964419945.1 uncultured Bacteroidales bacterium
ATTACTTTTAAACCACTATTCAGGGCGTGATACAATCCGGCATTGTCGTTAAAACGCAAATCCCTGCGGTGCCAGAAAATCGCAACAGGCTCTGAAACAGATTGTTGGATAGTCATATAATTGATTTATCAGTTTGTTAGTATGGGTTCAGCTTTAACCCGAATACTTCAGATATAGCAGTGTTATATCATCTGACTGAGGAACTCCATCTGAGAAATAATTGACATCATTGATGATGGCATCAACCAAATCATTGATCCGGGTACTGTTTTTTCCAGAAATGACAGACTCGAGCCTGGCTTCTCCGTATTCTTCATATGTGAGGTTCATAGCTTCGGTAACTCCATCAGTATAAAGTAACAATCCTTCGTTTGGCATCAGCATTACTTTCTTTTTATTATAATGCCGGTCTTCAAAACAGCCTAAAATTGTGTCTCCGGTGGGTTCGAGTTTCCGGAATCCACCGGTAACTTCCAGGATATAAGGAGAAATATGACCGGCATTGGTGTACTCCATTTCACCGGTTTTCACGTTAAGGATCCCATAGAAAACAGTAACAAACATACACGACACACTCTCATTGCACATCAGATTATTTACATATTGCAGGCAATCGTTTGATGACAATCCCTTTAATCCGGTAGCACGTAAAAGTGTGCGGCTAACGGCCATGAATATGGCTGCAGGAATGCCTTTACCGGAAACATCGCCAATAACGAAACCAAGGAGGTCATTACTAATCATAAAGAAATCATAAAAGTCACCACCTACCTCTTTGGCTGCAATCATGGATGCAAAGATGTCAAACTCAGTTCGGAAGGGAAAGGGTGGAAATATTTTCGGGAGGATTCCCTGCTGTATTTCTCGTGCAACACTCAGATCACGCTGAATGGATATAAGCTGGTCGTGTTCTCTCAACGCCAAACGCTGAACGTTGATTTCATCAAGAGTTTTGTTAATGGTTATCTCAAGGTCCTCAAAATTAATTGGTTTGGTTAGAAAATCGAAGGCACCTCTGTTCATTGCCGTCCGTATATTATCCATATCACCGTAGGCAGAAACCACGACTGTTTTCAAAGAAGGATTTTTAAGTTCCTTGAGTTTCAACAGCAGGGTTAAACCATCCATTTCAGGCATATTAATGTCGGATAGAATCAATCCGATATCAGGGTATTCGATCAGCATTGACAAAGCTTCAAGACCATTATGCGCAAAAACGAAATTGTAAACATTATTACGGATTTGATGACGGAACTTTTGACGGATAAGAGGTTCAAGGTCAACTTCATCGTCAACAACCAGAATTTTAATGTTTGTGGGTGAGTTCATATTTTACTTATTAAGATGGTTGATTTTGGGATTCCAACATGCTGCTTCAATTCTCAGATTCATTTACTGACATGGCCTGTATTTTTTATGTTATTGATTGGTTAACAGAATTTTATTTTTATGCAAATGATACTTTTATGTCAGATTTTTTGGGATGGTAATGATAAACTCGGCAAATTTCCCTTCTTCAGAGTCTACTTTTAAGCTTCCTTTGTGTTCCTGAACCACGATGTCGAAACTAAGTGACAGCCCCAGCCCGGTGCCTTGTCCTGCTGGTTTGGTAGTAAAAAAGGGATTAAATATTTTTTCGAGAATGGATTGTGGAATTCCTTTTCCATTATCATGTATCCTGATTTCCACTTCATTACCCAGGTTTTTAGTAGTTACCTGCAGCACGGGAAAGTACGCCTCCTTTAACTCATTTTTCTTTTGATTGGTTGAGTAACAGGCATTATTAATAATATTAAGAAATACCCGGCTGATATTTTGAGGAACCACCATAATGGATCCAATACTGTCATCGTAGCGAGCATCAATCCTGAGGTTGAAACCTGCATTCTGTGCACGCATACCATGATAACCAAGGTTGACATATTCGGCCAGCAAGGCATTTAAATCAGTAAGTTGTTTATCACCAGCTTTACCACGTGAATGCAATAACATTCCTTTCACTATACTGTCAGCACGTTTACCATGTTCATTGATTTTACGGACATTTGAGCTTATATCGCTGATGATACCTATCAGATATTCCTGGTCATTTTTTGAAAGTTTATCAGAATATTTTTCCAACTCTTCGGTGAGCTCTCTGGTAAGTTCTTCGGTGAGTTCCGCAAAGTTATTCACAAAATTCAGGGGATTTTTGATTTCATGTGCAATGCCCGCGGTAAGTTGCCCGAGCGATGCCATTTTTTCAGCTTGTACCAACTGTGTTTGAGCAGCTTTGAGTTCGCTGTGTGCCAGGTTGATTTTTTCATAAGCCAGGGCATTGTCAAGTGCGATAGCTATAAAGTTTGCCAGATTTCCCAGCATGTCAAAATGCTGTTGGTTGTATGCATTTTTCTGGTAGCTTTGAACAGAAATCACACCAATGACCCGGTTTTCGATCATTAAAGGAAAATATATCAGTGACGAAACTGTTTTGCCGGCTTTGGGTTTGGCGCGAATGGCTACATATTTCATATATTCATTCTCGACATCATTCATAAATACCGGCCTGGAATTGTCAACGCACCACACGGGGAACCGGTTTTTCTCATCCATAGAAATAGTGAATGCAGGTAATCTTTCTCCGTTCTCGATGGACAATTTGCATTCAAGCAATCTTTCTTTTTCGTTGTAGATCATTACAAGAAAACCATTGGCATCTGCCAGGGAGTTTACGCTTTCCCAGACCCACGTTACGATGGTTTCGAAATCAAGTGTTGAAGTGATTTTTTTGCCGATTTCATTTAATGTCTGCACATTGCTCAGGGCAATATCCAGGGCATGGTTTTTATCCTTTAACTCGATAGTGCGCTCATTTACCTTGATCTCAAGGTTACGACTGTATTCTTCCAGTTTTTCATTTGACAATCTGAGTTTTTCAGAGGCTTCCTTCAGATCGCTGATGGTCGAAGCGAGGGCGCTTTGCATAAAAATGAATGCCTTGGTAAGGCGGCCAATTTCGTCTTTCGACTCTATCAGAGGTAATTGAACGTCAAAATTACCTGTTGCAAAATTGCCCGCCGCAATGGTAAGTGTACGCAGAGGTCTGGTGATGGATCGCGAAATGAATATGATTACCAGAAGGATAACAATCAAACCTCCCAGTCCGAGTATAAATACATTGACAGATAAATTGTTAACATCTTCCATAAATTCCTCTACAGGAAATACAATCCCAACTGACCAGCCGTTTATTCTGACAGGTGCATAAGCAATCCAGCTTAATTTATTGGTTGTAATATTTTTGTATTCAACCTCTGCAAAACTTGTCTTGCCCTGTATCATATTCCTGCCTATTTCACGAAGTTGATCGGAGTTTTGAGCCTCAGCAATACTGAAAATCGTTTCATTCATTACGAGTGACTTGCTTGGATGTGATACTAGTTTCCCGTTGGATGAAATTAAAAATCCATATCCTGTTTCCAATACTTTGATGGTATCTATTTGCGCACGGAGCCAATCTAGCGAAAGATCAGCCGTCAGAATCCCGAAAAATGATTTTACTCCGTTTAGATCCCGGTAAAGAGGAACCGAATAGGTTGACATAACAATATTGCCTGCTCCCTCATCATAGAACGGTTCGCTCCATACCGGGCGGTCCAATTCTTTAGGTACCTGGTACCAATCCATAGTAAAATAGTCATATTTGGAATCTCCAATGTACTGAAACCTGATTTCGCCTGAACTTCGGTAGAAATATGGAGCAAAATATTTTTGACCCTTTTCGTAGAATTCCGGCTCGAAAGCCAGTGTAGCTCCGAAAATTTCCGGATTATGCTTTAGGGTATGCTCCAAAAGCCTGATCACTTCCTCTTTTGAAAGATCAGAATCTTCGATGATCTTTGAAAAATTGTCGGGAATTTTCTGAACAGAACTAAGCATTTTCTCGATATTGGCAACTGTTGCTAAAGTAAGATTCTTTGCACTTTGTTTCAGGTTTTTCTCAACTATGTTTTTGGAAATAAAGTAGTAATAGGGAAAAATGACAACAAATATAAGAGCGATGCTGCAAAAGATAAATACAATCATTTTGAACGCCAGCCCGTGTTCCTGTTTTGCTTTTTCCATTTTGAGCATTTTTTTAGATTCTTGTCACCGGTTATTCTATGATCAGCACAGGTTTGTAAAATGAATCAAAATCAGGAATTTTATCTATCAGAAGGCCGTCTTTTAACACCTGGCCAATCACCATATACACTTCTTCCGATAATTTTGTGTTGAATTTTTTATTCTCTTCCGGAAAGTACAAATCCCTGTAACGGTCAAGCATCCAACGTTGATGTACCCGGTTAACAGGCATATTGGCTTCGTGGCAAATTCTCATCATAATATCAATTGCTTCATCCGGATGATTGAAGGCATATTCCCAGCCAGCGAAAGTTGCGTTCACAAAATCCAGGCAGAGTTGAGGATCATTTTCCAATAAACCTGATAAACAATAAATGCCATCTTCGAGAAAATTCAATCCATAATCAGCAAAAAAGAAGGTATACAATTCATCGGGATTGATACCAGAATTGATGATTGAGTGATACTCGTCAAACCAGTTGGCAGCGGTAATATCCACACCGTCCATCAGGAAAAGGGTGTTGGTACTACCAATCGGTACAATCTTCACATCGAGGTTGTATTTGTTGAAAAGAGCTTTGGGTTGTAGTTCATAGCCACTCCAGATACCCAATTTTTTTCCATTCATTTTTTCCAGATGGTCAATACCGCTTTTCTTTTTTGTGATCAGCATCAGAGACGACCGGGAAGAGGGTTGGGCTATGTTTACTATATCCATTCCCGAAGCGCGGTGTTCAATTGCATTTACTAACCAGAGTGCTGCGAAATCGGCTTTTCCTTCTTTAATCAGATCCGTGGTTGTAATAAATGGAAGAAATGGAATAATTTCGAGCTGGATACCATATTGCTCATAAATTCCTTTTTCAAGACCCACGAAATACCCGGCAAATTGTGTTCCTGTTATCCAGTAGGGCAGGAATCTAACCTTACGTAACTCTTTGTTTTTAAGTGGTAATTCATTTTCGGATTCATTTTCTTTTAATTCCTCCCTGGAGTCAAATGAAGAATTGCAGGATAATACACAAATGGCTATCAACATTACCATCTTGCTGAATGGCAGGATAGTTTTTATTTTTCGGTTCAAGGCATTATACATCGCAGCAGCATTATTTAAATGAGTAGGAAGGTCAAAACTGCACATAATATGGTTGCAACAGAATTATGAGGTCAGGACATATAACCGGGAATCTTTGAGGCTTCATAGATTGAGGTGTCAAAAATACATCCTTTTGGTATTAATTACTCACAATTTTTATTTTAAATCCCACACAAAGGCACCTTTTTCTCTAACCACATAGCAGGGTATTCCCGATTCCATGCATTTCTCTTTCCATTTATCAACCACCCATGGTGCTACTTTATCGCTCAAGACAACCTGATTGCACTTATAGCTTTCAAGTACTGATACCGGATCACGGTGGTTATCAATAAGAATCAGCAAATCCACCTCAGCAGGAAAGGCATCGCTTTGTACCGGAAGGTTATTATCAACAAGCACAACATAACGTTTATCAAATTGAATTAATGGGCAATGAATTTTCAAAGGTAAGTTATCAGGCAAAGTATTTTCCGTGAACAGGCATTCATCAAAGGAGATTATTTCTGCGCGATTGATCCCCCTACGGATATGGTGAGCAGAAACCTGGAATTCTATTGAAGCAGGGTCTTTCAGAATCAAAGAATCGGCTAGTAAAATACTATTCCTCCCAGCAATCAGGTCAATAACTGCATTTCTGCTGATAGCGTAGACAGTGAGACGTTTTTGTGATACACGTTCAAGTTGTTTGTAAATTCCTGAAGCAGTAAAAACGATGAAAAACAACAAGGCCAGATGCAGGTAAATAGCTTTTCTTTGCGTTAATGACCTGAAAGCAGCAACAATTATAATAATCAGTATCATCATTTCGGCGAGGTTAATAAAAATACCTGTTGTAGCAGAATATGGCAGATTGTCAATAAAGGCAACACTATAGTTCATCGCTTTCAGCATGAATGTCAGAAACCAGGAAATCCAATCTCCAAGTAGTGGAATGAAGGAAAGAATAACAGTCAGAAAGCCTGCATATAAGATGATGGTTGCCAGCGGTATGACAATGAGGTTGGTAATAATGAAGTAGTTCGGAAACTGATGAAAATAATATAATCCAAGCGGCGCAGTTCCTAACTGGGCAGCAACAGATACTGAAGTTATTCCCCAGATCTTATCTGCAACCAGATTCTTAGGTCTCCATATCTGCGAAATTCGTGGTTGGATGGTTACGATTGCGATTACTGCAGCATAGGACAACTGAAAACCTACATCATAAACCAGGAAAGGATTGATAATCAGCAGGAGAAAGGCTGAAACAGCCAGACTGTTGTAAATAGTTGCCTTTCGTTTGATTCCTGTACCGATAATGACAAAACTGAACATGGTAGCTGCCCTCAGTACCGAAGGTGCAAGTCCGGTCAATAATGCATAGAACCAGATGCCGGCGAGCAATATGATACAACGGAGTAATCGGGCATATCTGTTTCTGCTGATAAAAAAGAGCATGCTGTTCAAAACCAGGAAAATCACACCGACATGCAAACCCGACACACAAAGTACATGCATTGCGCCGGCAGAGGAAAACTCTTTTCGTGTATCATTATCAAGGTAATCGTCCATACCCAGCACCAGCGCCATGGCGACAGCAAAATCACGACCTGAAATCCCTTGATTTTCAAATACATTAATAAAAATTTTCCGCAATCTAAAAGCAAATTTGACCAATGGATTCCCGGTACCATTTTCTATCGTCACCCAATCACTGGCACGAATATAACCCTGGTATTGAATATTTTTAAGATGCAGGAAACGGCGGTAATCAAATTCATGCGGATTTCCTGGTGACGATGGTTCACGCAATGCAGCATAAACAAGTAATTTGTCTCCATAAGCTATTCTTTCTGCAACACTGTCTTTTGGGAAATACAACAGGGCATTGCCCGTGGTTCTGATCCAAACACTATCGGCTTCAACCGCCAGTATTTCGGCAATTACCTTATAAGAATTTGGTCTGCTTTCAGGCTGCCATTTTATTTTTACCAGCACTGGTTCAGTCCCATTGTAGAAATTTGATAAATGCAATGGATGATTCCGTTTGTCATGCATTCTGCTTAATTCAAATCCAACGGTGATCATGATTAAAGCCAATATAATTCCCGGCAGCCAGCGTAAACCGTATATTTTAAATTTACTGGTGACGTATTGAAGAATTATCAGCAGAAGGAATAAGATAATAATAATCCCATAATGAAAAGTAATATGCTGGCTCAGATTAAGTTGCAGCAATACTCCTATAATATAGAAAATGAGTAAACGAAACAGGGTGTGTTGATTCCACCGGTTCATAGGCCAATTTATGACTTTTTACTCATTTTCAGGATTTTATCTTTTAACCAAGGATCACACCGATGATAGTTGCTGAGAACAGGGATGCCAGTGTTCCTCCTATCAATGCCTTAATGCCGTAACGCGACAACTGCACCCGTTGGTTGGGGGCGAGAGAGCCTATAC
>CAYQRU010000149.1:0-7536 GCA_964419945.1 uncultured Bacteroidales bacterium
ATTTCCTGGCCCTCCCATTATTGTTACTCTCCCGGTTGCATCAACTGTAGCAATAGTTGTATCGGAAGAGATAAACTCAAAAAAGGCTGACGCTGCATTTACTGCCTGATTTGTCCCGGAGGGAAGATTAAAAATTGACGTTAGTCCGCCGATTACTTTAGAAACTCCAATAAAAGTAGTTTCAACCTGATCCTCCCCATTCAGAATGGAGAACTGAGGATAGGTGATGGTTCCGAGATTTTCAAACTTAAGTTCATCAATCCAGAACGTGAAACCGTTGCCTTCGGCAGGAGCAACGGAGTAGAAGAACATTCCCCGCTCCTGAGTAAGTCGCGATGGGTCGGGAATCGGAATATAATATTTATTCCAACTGGTGCTCACAGCCAGATCAGAAATGCTGGTCTGATATTTTGAAGCACTCAGGTCATTTCCAAATCCTGCAACATTAAGAATGGCCGACTGTGAGGCTTTTGCATAAAATGTCAGCGCATTGAATCCTGTCAGATCTCTGCCTGATTCGGTAAAAAATACCCCTCCGGCGTACAAGCCACGCGGATCGTTGGCATTGGGTACATCAAACCGCATAGATGCTGAAGAATTGCTGTAGGTAACATTGTAGTCAACGTCAAAAGCGGTAGGAACCGAACCTCCGAAAGCTGCATAATTCAATCCGGAACTAAAGCCATCAATGAACACTTCAGGATTTGCAGGATAAGTAACCGGGGACAGGTCATCCAATTCACGCTCGCATGAAAGCAGCAGAAAAGAAAGGATCCCAACGGGGATATAATTCATTAAGCGGATAAAAATATTTGCATTCATCTTTCCGGGATTTTTTATTTACCAATATTTATGATCACATATGTTCTGATTTCCCACTCGTTGCCATTATCAAATCCAATGGCATTGGGGTCAGGAACTGAATTTCCGGCTGCATCAATGATTTGTGTGGGCGAATAGCGCGGAGAATATTTATCAAGTGTGCGGTAGGTAGCGCGAACCCCAATGCTGGTGGAGGGCAGCGCGAACCAATCAGGTTTTCCAAGCGAAGTTGAAATATCTGCCATCAGTTGAAGCGGGAAAGTCAGGTTATAATCGCGGTGGTAGTCGTAAGGACCCCAATCGTTGATCCTGGCAAAAGAGGTAAGTTTCACATTCCTGTAAATCATCCGCAAATCGAGGCCATAGCGGCTGATGGTTCGGTTGTCGCTTCCGTTGGCCTGTGCATCACCCGCATATACATTTGCGATAATCCCAATATCCTTGCCTGATTTGGAAATAAGTCTTGAATACACTTCCCACAGATCCCTGGCAGGAGGGGCACCCGGGAAAGCAAAAGTTGTGCGCCCGTCAGGAAGAATACCAATGGCGGCATCCTGGGTGGTAGGCAGGTGGCGGTAAACGAATCCCAAACTGACAGCCAATTCTGCATCCTCACTTCTGTCGCTATCCCAGTCATACATCCATGAGCCGGGAGTGGGATCGTAAGTAAACAAAATTTCACCTGCAACTTGCTCCCTGTTAGCTCTGACCACAAATGGATCATCAAGAATATTTCGTGGCCTTCCGGGTGCCGGAACGGTGGCCGGTACCGGGCCTTCAATTGGTTTCTGCCACAGAAAATTAGGGGCTATCTGCAGGTCGCCTATCAGGTATGTAAAACCGGAGAGAAAATTATACTGATTGCCGCTACCGCTGTCTTTTAACCTCCAACCTGTAAAGGTAAGAGTTTGGTCAGTTCCACCCTGTGCTACCAGACCCATCACAGCCGATTGGCCATACCAGTTGAAACGGCCAGCTTTGTAAGTGAACTTAATCTTTCCGCCGAAATTATCATCTGCTTTGATTTCATCTTTGTAGATACTGTAATTCCCTGCTTCACCTCTCACAACCTGGAATTCTCTGCCCTGAAGAGGTTGTCCTGCCCAAATAGCTCCAACATCAACCCCAAATTTACTGAATTCCCTCTTCAGGTGCAGGGTCAATCTTCTTGTTTTGGGTTGTGGAATAGCAAAAGAACTTTCAGTGAGGCCAAGTTGGTCTATGTCTTCATGAAAGATTCCTGTGAAGGTGGTATGGCCTATTTTTTTGCTGTACTTCAGCAGTAACGCCGGATTAGCTCCCCACCACAACTGAGGGCCAAAAGCCAGTTTAAAATCTTTGAACTGTCGCTTACCTGCTACCTCCATGCCAAAGGGTGCAATGCCATTGTATATATCAATCTGAGGACCGTAGTTGGATTCCGGATACAGACCAAAGAAATCTCCTTCATAACCCCAATGATAATGACCTGTACGATAAAAGCCCATAAGGTCGAACCATTTGTGATTCCATTCGTAACCTGCCCGGTAAACCTGTATTCTGTTAAGAGATTCGAGGTTTATATTGCCCGCATTACTTCCAAGTTCAACAGGGCGTCCGCGGTTTTCATAAAAAATCTCGTCAATTGGATTTTGGGCAACATTTCCCAACACATTCACTTCTACATTAGCCCTGAAATCTGGAGACGGATTGGCTTCAACACCCACAAAAAACGATTGCATATGATCGAAACCCAGTTGGTTTGGATAGCTTCGTTTGCCTGAGATAGGGTTATCGGGAGTTGTAATCAGGCTTCCGCCTGTATTGAAGGTGGTGAGCTCAGCACTGAGTCGGCTGAGGCTGATTTTCCCGAGTATTTCAGTTCCAAGGGCAGCCTTGTCTCCACGAGCCTGTAGTAAAGCATCTGCTACATTAATGGCATCGAAGTGCTGCTGTATGGTTTTGAGCGACGTGCCGGGTTCATATGGATTCAACTGGTGAACTTCTTTTAGTGCATAATATGCAGCCCGGGGATACAACTGGTAAAAACCTTTGGCATTGGTAGGCCCTTTTGTGCAAATGCCAAACCACTCTTCGTTCATATTATTTTCGCCGTGTACATAGTCGAAAAGATAACCACCGTTTGCCCAGGAAGCGTGATTATCGTGTACATCCAGGTTTTTCGTTTGTCCATACTTCCACCAGCCATCGCTGAACTGAAAAGTAAAACCACCAATTGAATTACCCGCCTTGCCAAGTCCTGCAGCATTTTCATAAATCTCTTTCCAGTTTGCCACATTATAAATAGCCTGTTCCCTTTGAGCCTCATCGTTGGTTACGGCATTAAAGGCATCAGAGCCAAATTCGGTTAGTAAAACCGGCTTTGCATATTCTTTCTGCAAGCGGTCGAACATATCAGTAAACGAAATGCCACGATATACATTTACCCCGAAAATGTCCACATCCCTGCACTCTTCTGCAATGATATCAAGGAAAAGTAAATCGCCGTTACACAGGGCCACCGGATGGGATTGATCAATTGATTTCATCTTAAGTGCAGCCTTGTTGAATAACTTGTACAGGTGTCGTGCTCTGATGGTAGATTGCCGGTCAGCCATAGGAATATCCTCTGTTTCAGCACCCTCCCAGAACAATCCATAGTTGTTTTCATTTCCCAGCAGGTAGAGCAGCAATCCGGGAGTGTCTTTGTATAATTCAGTTAAATCTGTAAGTTCTTTAAGTAAGAGTTCTATGACCCTCGGATCGGAATACTCCGTGTTGGCAACCCAGGAACCATCCAGGGTAAGCCCGTAACGACCAAAAGAATGGTTGAGCATAGTGTAAATACCATAGGTTTCGTAGATATAACGAATCCACTTTGGCTGAATACCGACATATACACGAATAGTATTTACTCCCATGTTTTTAAGCATGGACATTTCAGCGTCAAGTGCCTGTCTTACAAAATCATCGGATTGATTCCACAGACTGTAGGAATAATTTGTTCCAATAGGGAAATAATCCCAATTCATGCCGTTTACCATGAAAGCCTCACCATTGACTCGAAGGCGCCAACCGTCGGCTTTTTTTTCAACATCCACCCTGCCCGCCTGGGCAAAGAGTGAGATAGAGAAGCTTAACAGGATTTGTAAAAAGAAAAATTGTTTCATAAAGGATATTATTAAATGATAATTGGAATCCTCAGCCAGATGAAGTATGGCAAATGTATATATTACAATTTTTTCAGAGATTATATACATTTCATTTACTTTGGGAAACTTTGTGTATTTAGTGGTTTGCAAATGGCTCCAACTGTCTTTTTATCAATTGGTTATAAATAAATGATTTATTTATAACTTTTGACCACATATTCTGCTTGTATATATTATTAATATGCATGGAAACATTTTAAACCTTACATTTTAATAACATCCTTACCTGTTTCAGGGCGGGCTAACAATAAATCCTCCCTTCGTTGCTCCAACTCTTTTTGCATTACCAGGCAGGTTTGTTGATCGATGGCATAGTAATATAGCAAAATGGCGCATGACATGTAAAGTATTCCCGGAATAACGGATATCATCAGTTTGATTCCGTTCAGTGATGTTGCTGATTGCTCAGCATTAGGCACAAACCGGAAGATTGCCAGCAGCCAGCCGGCAATTGCGCCACCAATTCCCCAACCCGCTTTCTGTGCAAAAGTTGCTGCTGAAAACACCAGGCCGGTTGCGCGTCTGCCAAATTTCCATTCGGAATAATCGGCGGTATCGGCAAGCATTGTCCACAGAAGTGGAACTGCCGGCGCATAAGTAAACTTTGCAAGAATATTCAGTGAGTGAATAATATAAATGTTATCGTTTCCCGGAAGGTACAACAAAATGAAAAACAGGCCGGAAATAAGAGAACTTGCGATATAAACATTCCGTTTACCAAACCTTTTTGCCAGCGGTTTTGAGAAGGGTATGCCAAGAATCAGTGCAATAGTACCAATTATGTTAAACAATTGCACACTCTCCTCGTTGCCGATATAATATTTAAAGTAATAGGCAATAGAAAGATTTTGAACTGCAAACATGATAAAAGAAACGATTCCAACGAAAAACAGGATTACCCACGGACGGTTCCTGAAAAGGTTCCTGATATCTGCTTTCAGGTTTCTTTTCTGTGCCGGAGGTGGCTTGATCCTTTCTCTGGTTGATTTGAAAGTGATAATAAACAAAATGAAGCTGGCTATTGCGAAAAGCACCAGGGTATATTGATAGCCTTTAGCATTATCTCCTTTACCGAAATAGTTTGCCAGATAGAGCGCGGTGCCCGTTACCACAAATTGGCCGGCAAAAGCAAAAATGAAGCGATATGAATTTAACCCTGCCCGTTCGTATGAATCAGCAGTCATCACTGCACCCAACGAAGAATAAGGTAGATTAATTGCTGTAAAAACCGTCATTAAAAGAAAATAAGTAATACCGGCGTATAACACTTTTCCGGTGGGTCCCAAATCTGGTGTGGTAAACGTAAGCACTGCCAGCACGCTGTAAGGCATTGCCATCCAGAGAAGGTAAGGACGAAATTTTCCCCAGCGTGTATTGGTACGGTCGGCAATAACACCCATCAATGGATCGCTTATCATATCCCATATGCGCGCAATGAGCATGATAGTGCCTGCTGCCGTTGCTGAAATTCCGAAAGTATCAGTATAAAAAATAAGTATCCAGAAGCCCACCATGTCCCATACAAAGTGCGAGGCAGTATCGCCCAATCCATAGCCGATTTTTTCTTTTACTGCTAGCTTCGTAATGATATGATTCATAGATGATTTTGTTTATGGTTATATTTGCAACAACGACTCCCTACATCATACTTCAGCTACGTGGGTATTATTAAAACAGTCGTACAGTCAATTTTGCCATTACGAATGAAAATCAGAGTGCCTCTCAGGTGGTTTAATACCTCATTCTTTTGGAAAATCTTTCACAAAAAACGGAATATTCGCTGTAGCGGCGCTACCACGACCGTCGAAAGCATAAATAAACAAACGGTATTCGCCTGCTCTTTCCGGTGCTGCGATGTGCATGGTGTGCTCGCTTGAATCCTGGTTAAAAACAGTTGCCGGTCTTGGTTCAAAATCACCGCCATCGCTTTGCTTTTCAAGTGACACTTCTTGAAGAATTTCCCAGCAATACCTAAGGCTGTCGCCATTCGGATCGGTTGCAAACACTTCTGCTTCAATTACCTCTGAGGGGAAAAGGTAAATATTGTCATTGGCTGTCTGACCATTCAGTTGAAAATTTTGCAAACGGGGAGAGCGGTTTTCTGGCCATCTACCGGTCCAAAGGTATTGCATTACATCAACTGCTTCAGTCTTTTCACCACTTTCGAGAAACATGCCATACCATGTGGGAGTACGTTCCTGTTTTTGACCCCATAAAAAAACAAATGAACCAATGCAATGGTAGGCATCGGAAGCTATCACCTGCTCATAACGCTCCTTATAAGCCATAGCCTTGATGTGGCTGTTTTCTTCCACCGGCCTTTTCCATGCTGTTTGTGGGACTTCCCAATGCCCAGTCACGCCCCATTCTGAGATTACATATGCGCCTTCGTAGCCGCTTTCCGCAATAAATTCAGGTAATTTACCAATGCTTCCATAAAGCTGAATGCTCAGAAAATCTATTGAAGGGCAACGCGCAGTCACATTACGAATATCATCTGCTCTGGCACCTGCAAGCATGGTAGTGGTGAGATGATTGGGATCCAATTCTCTGATCATTTCAGCTATCGCCTGTACTGCATCCCAAACTTTCTGATTGGTGTAGTGCAGGTTAAGTTCGTTACCGATACCCCAGGCCAGCAAAGCAGGATGATCTTTGTATGACATGATAACTTTTTTAATTTCTTCTTGCTGTTGTTGAACTGCCTTCTCATCGTTGTAATCAAAGCCATGCCTTTCTTTTGCTACCTCAAGTCCAAGCACAACCATCAGGCCATTGGTATTTGCTTCGTCAAGAATTTGCTGCCCGCTGATAAACTGGTCGCCGGGACGCCAGGTTCTGATGGCATTTCCACCATATCTGGCCACAGAGGAAGGGTCGCGTCCTTCAAATCCGGCACCTTTGATGTAAAACGGTTCGTTATTCACATACAGTTGGTAGCCATACGATTCTTTTATCAATTCAACTTTTGCTGGAGCTTTTTTCATATTTTTCTGTTCGCCATTTGTGCAGGCACTGATTCCGGCGAGCAAAGCTATGATAATCAATCCCTGTATTTTAGTTTTCATTTTATTCTGCTTTAATGATGTACTTTATCACAGTAAGGCTATCCTTTCTTTCCACAAAAATTGCTTCACATTTTCTCTCCCATCTCCCTTCTCCTATCTACTCTCTCCTTAACATCCCCTCCAGTTCCTCCAGCGATTTGTTTTTGGTTTCGGGCAGGATGATGACTATGATCACCAACCCAGCGGCTGCAAAAAGCCCATAAATCAAAAAAGTAACTGAACTGCCAAGCGTTGTCAATTCCCAGGGAAATACCAACTGCACCAGAAAACTCACCCCGGAATTTATAAAGCCAACAAATGATACTGCCTGACCACGGATATAATTCGGAAAAATTTCGGAAAACAGCACCCACATCACAGGTCCAAGCGAGATTGCGAAAGAAGCGACAAAACCAATGATTCCCAGCAAAACGAGTAAAGTATTCATTTTAGTAGCTGTTGCCATCAGGTCAGAT
>CAYQRU010000150.1:0-7523 GCA_964419945.1 uncultured Bacteroidales bacterium
TTCATACCAGCGACGACACCCACATAATCCTTTCCTGTGACTGTCGCCTGTTCCACGCCCACATATCTGATTTTCCCTGCACCGCCAACCATTCCAAATAAACCAATATTATCGACATCCGGGCGATTGATATACAAGTTACTGATTACTTTTCCCTGCCCGTCGAATAAACCTGTAAACCTTGTTGTATTATTACCTGCCGGTTCAAAGCCTGCTCCTTCGGTCATTGCAGTTTTGAAAACCTCCCAGCCGCTTGTCTGGGTATAGCTTGCATCATTCTGAAAATCAAGGTTGTTATTCAAAACATAATGGCCATGAAGCAAATTCCGGATGTTATTCAGATCCTGGATGGTTGTGATTGAGAAAGGACGTGGTGCAGGAAGTGGTACGGAAGGATTATTTATTAAATACGGATAAGAGTTACCTTCGGAAATTGACCACACATTAGCAAAATCCCAATCTGTGTAAGTAGCGCCGGTTTTCATTTCGGTTATGGTTTTTCCGGTTCCGACAGGACCGGAAAGTTGGGCACAGGTTTCGCTATTCCAGAAACAATTGTAATAGCTCGAATAACTGAAGCTTCCAAACAAAGCCCCAACATCTGAATTAGCACCTACGCCACCTGAAGCATAGCAATGTGTAGCAGTACTATACCAGAAATTACCCACGAGGCCACCAACATAAGAGTTCCCACTCACGTAAGCCAGTGAATAGCAGTTTGAAATAACTCCCCGAAATGTACTGGCCTGGCCGTTGCACAAGCCATTGATGGCACCCACTCTTGAAAAGCCATTTATAATACCTTCCACAAAACACTTTTTTACTGAACCGTAATTAGCACCCACTATGCCTGCAACCTGGTCTTTTCCTTTAATATTTACATTAATTAATCCCAGATCTGACACTATCCCTGATCCGCCTGAATAACCAATTAAACCAATGTAGTCCAAAGTCGGCCGGTTGATATACAGATTATTGATTTTATGACCGCTACCTTCCAACAGACCTGTAAAAGGCGAAGCACTAGTTCCAAGAGGCTCAAATCCTTCTCCGGTGGTAACGGATGTTTTAAATGTTTCCCACCCTGCTGATTGAGCATAACTGCTGTTGCTGTTGAAGTCAAGATCTGTATTTAGCCTGTAATGCCCATAAAGAAGATTTCTGATATTGTACAGATCCTGTATTGTACTGATCAGGAATGGCCTGGGGCCGGGAGCCGGTATTTGCATATTGTTGATCAATGCCGGATATGATTGACCCTCATTGATTGTCCAGACATTGCTGAAGTCCCAACTCTGACTGGTAAAAGTTGATGCAGCCATCATTTCTGACATCGTTTTGCCTGCGCCGCCGACGCTGGTTAATTGTGCAGATGTTTCATTGTTCCAGAAACAACCCGTTACTGTTGAATATGAAACCGCACCGATCAACGCCCCACCATTCGATGGGCATGAAATTCCTCCTGAGGAGTAGCAGTTTGTTATTGCAGCATAACCTGATTGTGCAGATAAGCCACCTGCATAACTATTGGCTTTCACATAAGCAAGTGAATAGCTATCAGACAACCAGCCTTTGGTATTGGCTGTTTGTCCGTTGTTTACTGCCACCAATCCCCCCACATATGAGTTACCTGTAACAAAACCATCTGAATAACATTGGTTTATATTACCCTGATTGTAACCTGCCAGACATGCAGTATAATTATTACCGGTAACATTTGCAGTAGTTAATCCCAGTTTAGTAATGAATCCGGCACCGTTCAGAAACCCAAACAGCCCGATATAACCTGTGGAAGGACGATTAATGAAAAGGTTTTTTATACAATGACCATTGCCATCAAAATAACCCGGATAGGGAGTAACCACTGTACCGGTTGGAAGAAAACCTTCACCGGTAATCAGACTGGTTTTCAAGGCTAGCCACCCTTCATCCTTTGCATAACTATCATCATCATTAAAATCCAGATCATTCATCAGAATATATTGTGCATGAGGGAAGTTACGGATATTATTTAAATCCTGGATGGTGTTTACCGGAGTGGGATTTGGATTTGGCAGGGTTGTGGGAATAATGTTTTTCAGATAAGGGTAAGAATTCCCTTCGTTGATCTCCCAGATATTGGTAAAATCCCAGCCTGCATCAGTGAAAGTGGTACCTGTTTGCATCTGTGCGATGGATTTACCGGTTCCACCGGCACTGGTTGTTTGGGCGCAGGTTTCAATATTCCAGAAGCAGTTGCTTGCCACGGAGGTAGTTCCCGTTCCAAGCAGGCCTCCAGAATTGGAATATGCCCATACACCGCCGCAAGCATAACAGTTTGTTAATACTCCGTTATTGTTTTCACCAACCAGTCCGCCAGCCCGTGGAGTTCCGCCAGTGGCAGTGATGTAGGCAAGGCTGTAACAATCGTTTATAATACCTCTGTTAGTAGTACCAAGGCCATAATTATATCCGACAATACCACCAATGTTTTGAACAGCAACAACATTACCTGTTGCATAGCACCGCTGTATCAGGCCGGTATTGTAACCTGCAACAATTGCAACACTGCCGCTACCTGTAATTTCAGCGTTTTCAACACCAAGATTTCTGATTTCGCCGGCTCCCCCCAGATAACCAAACAATCCGGAATTGCCCGTTGCCGGTCTGTTAATAAATAAATTGATGATAATGTGCCCATTACCATCAAATAGTCCTATGAATTTATCACCCGAAGTACCAATGGGATTAAATCCCACACCGGTGGTCAGGCTTGTTTTTAATGCTTCCCAGTCGCCGGTTTGTGTATATGAATTGTCATCATTGAAATCCAGATCATTTGAAAGTACATAATGGCCGTGAAGCATGTTCCGTATATTATTCAGATCCTGAATAGTGCTGATATAGAGAGGATCAGGGCCTGGCAAAGGAGTTTGCTGATTGCCTTGCAGATAAGGGTATGAATCACCCTCACTGATTGCCCAGACTGCTGTAAAATCCCATCCTGCTGTTGTAAATGGCGCTGAAGTTTTCATTTCAATAATGCTCAAACCAGTACCGTTAGGACTTGAAAGCTGAGCGCTTGTTTCAGTATTCCAAAAGCAATTTGAAACTGTGGTCCCTGAATTGTAACCAACCAATGCACCAGCATTATTCAGGGCATTGACTCCACCACTTGCATAACAGTTGATGATTACAGAATTGTAAGCCTCGCCTGCCAGCCCCCCGGCCCTTCCGGCACTACTTATAGTACTTGCATATGCCAGCGAATAACAATTTACCATTGTGGTTCCTGCTGAATTATGACCGCCGGCAATTCCACCCACGTAAGCATTTCCTTTCACCTGACCGCTTGAGTAACTTGTATAGATATCTCCTTCGTTTCGGCCGGCGATGGCTCCCACATAGTTGCGTCCTGAAATATTGGCATTCACAATACCGATGTTTGAAAGTTGTGCAATGCTGGTGGTGTACCGGAAAAGTCCGACATAATCTTCAGCCGGACGGTTGATATACAAATTGCTGATCCTGAACTGCTGGCCATTGTAAGTGCCCTGAAATCTCTGGACATCAGTATAACCGATGGGAATAAACCCGTACCCACTGTTGAAGGGTTCAACATCGAGGTCAATGTCGGCAGTTTGGATGAAATGAGCATTCAGGTTCAGGATGACGTTTGCCAGATCTTGTGGAGTTGCAATCTGGTAAGGGTTCTCCGGAGTTCCACTACCTCCTGAATATGATTGTGAAACCACATAGTAGGGGGTGAGAAGAATAAAAGCTGCCGCAAGGCAACCAAGAAGCTTTGAGTAAAGATTTGTTCTCATAAGGTTGAATATTAAGTGAATACGAGAATTTCAACAGGGTTTACAACAGTCCAAAGAAAACGGTTGAAGAACATGAACATGAAATGGTGGCACGGGAATAAGGATAAGAGGGGTGTATGCTCTACCTGAAAAAATTCTTTGCCTGTTTACATGCACTCGCGGTTATGCGGTAAGGCCGGTGACCATTTTGAAAAATGGCTTCAAAATTAAAACAAATGCAGGCGGATGTCAATATCTTGGTCAAATTTTCTGAGAGATATTATTGCATAAGGATGATTTTCTGGAAATGATCTTATTGTTTTGATTGGATCGTAAGAAGTAAAGGTTTTTATTGATGTGTAATAGTTAAATTGCTTTCAAATGAAACTGTGATACTCGGAGTATTGTCAGGAGAAACTCTGAGTAGAATCTGCAGCACAGCATTGTGTAAGAGCCTTGCTTATCAATCCAATCAGGAAATCTCAACTAAATTCGGGAGTATCTATTACCAGTAAAAATCTACTTTGATCCTGCCTGACATATCCTTTGCATGGAGTTGCACATCTTAAAAAAGTTCTATGGCTTTTTGTTCGGATAATACGGATAATTCTTTCCTTCATGGATCAACTCAAAGGAATATGATAGACTGATAATTGTTTTATGACCAGTTTGGTGTACGTTGGTCACAGGGATGTGACCCTAATGATCAGTAGGGAAAGTATTTACAATTGCCCAACACAATCAAGGATGCTATGCCGGGTAAAGTCCGGATGACGATTTTGGATTCAGATAAAAGTTAAAATTCTGAAAGATTGCGGCAACCAATTGAAAACAGCGAATTTGAAGAGGGGTTACATCAATAAGCCATCTGATACTCCATGAACTTGTGTTGAATTTATCAAATGCTTTTCTATATTACGGAGGGCTAAGGTCTTTGATAAAACTATTATATTCATCTGAACTAAGCTGATTGGCGGCTGAATAGTATAAATCAGCCATTGACTTATCGCCTTGTTGTTTGAAGTAAAGGGCCATCATTCGCAGCCCTGCTGCTGAGTAATAAGTGTAATCATGTTCTGAAGCCTTAAGAAAATTCAGAATATATCCGATAATGTCGTCCTTTCTGTTATTAGGCAATTTGAAGTACAATCTTTTTAATGCTGTTAAATTAGGTGGATCCAGCTCCAGAATTTTCTTCAAATAGTTCAGGGAAGTATCCAGGTAAGTTGAATCTTTATCAGAATAAATTAAAGCTAGTTCAACAAGAATTTTCAAATTATCCGGATTGGATTGTTCAAGCTCTTTGAAATGAGAAAGCGCATCGTAAGGATGGCTGCTTGTCGAAATTAAATCATAGGCCAATACTCCGTAAACCGGATCAATTGAGTTGAGTGTATCCGCATATGCCCTTGCCAGGCGGGCACTTCCTGTAACGTGATATGCGTTGACCAGTTCAAACATATAATCCGGGTTTTCGGGATCAAGGTCTGAGGCAATTTTAAGGTGTTTCACGAAGTATCGTAATGAGAAAGGAATGAAGGGCCAGTTCCAGGGTGTATAAAATTCCAAAAGAGCAATCATCCCGGCATTTTCCGCTGCCCAGAATTGATAGCGGGCATTTTCCGGATCAAGCCGGCAGGCTTTTTTGAAACAATGCCGGCAACTTCGAAGGTTTGGCTTAAGGATGTACCAGGAATCACGAAATTTGACACATCCTACTGTTTTGATCCAATCGAGGCATCGTCCTTTTTCGAACCAAAGGCGCGCAGAGTCAGGATATATTTTTAGCGCAGAGTCCAGCAGGTTCAGCGCAGAGTATGGAACACCATTCATTCTCAATTCAAATGCTCTTAAGGCTAGATCATGATTTTGTGAAAAAATGGATTGTGCCAGGATCATCAGCTTGATTATCAAAGTTGTTCTTAGAACTTTCATAAGGTTTAATATTAATGGTTACTAATACTATAATGTATGTTCATGTCTGGTTCTCAGATAGAAATACACAAAAAGCCCTGAAAGAACTCCTGATGCCAAACAAAACGGAATGCTGTAGATTGCTGCCATTGCAGGGGTATATAACAGAACTGCTTTCCATTCCAATCCCTGAATGGCTCCGGTGATTTTGCCAAACAAAAATCCAACCTGCCAGCTTACAATGAAACCAGCGGCACTTCCGGTGAACACAACTAAAAACCCTGTTAATGAAAGCGAGAAGGCAGATACTTGCTTTGACAACATTTTCTTTGCCATGATTTTAACGACCCAACCACCCACAATGGCTCCAGCCAGGGATGATATAATACCTACCAGTAAAATTCTCCATAAAGGACCATTCATTCCGCCACCTGGTCCCCATTCCAGCAGATATCCGGTAATTGTGAATCCCAACCCGAAAATGCATCCGATCATTACGGCGAGTAAGATCCCTGTACGGGTGATGGCTTTGATTTTGTGATTGTTCATCTGTTAAAGTTTTTAAGTTATGGTGATTTGCAATCATAAAGCTATTATAACGTTATGTACATTAATGATCAGCAAAAAAATGCCATTAGCTCATACAGAACGAATGCGAATTTAGCGACATCAAATACATATCAATCTTTCAAACAACGGACACTAAATCCATAATTTTTGGGACTGCTATTAGTCGTTAAAGAACTATTGTCATGCATTAACATCCATATTCCACCAAAACCACTGGGGAAAATTGTGGTCTTATTCCACCATACGCCAATATATCCAAGTTGATCATATATTCCAGTATCATTACGGGCTCCTCCTGGAAATCCGGTCCAGTTGCTTTCATTTGTTGCTCCAGTATTAGGGCTCTCCCATCTGGGATGAGTCTCAGGTGTTGTTTTAGTACTTTTCATTTTACCACCTGCAATAGTTGCTCCACCAAGAAAACTATTCAATGTGTTAATTTCGTCATAAGATGGTACATGCCATCCAGCAGGACATAACTTAGCTTCATTCAAAACGGCATAGTGATTATATAAGGCTCCGTATCTTGTTTTCCAGGAATTGTTATTATCGTAAAATGCATAAGCTCCTGTAGTATTATTTGACCAATGCGCGTTGTTATTATCCGGATACGCTATATTACTTCCATCACGATATTTGGTAACTTTTAGATTTTCTTTCATCCAGCATTGATCACCTATTGGTACAGTATGATAAATATTTCCTTCAATGTCGGAAACTGCTGTGGTTCCACAGATGAAGATTGTCGTAAATGTCCACTGGTTTCCGTAAGTTGTTCCGAAGCTGTTTGTGGCATAAGCTCTTATATAATATTCAGTTTCAGGAGTCAGTCCTGTAATATTGCTGACAAAACCTCCTAATCCGGCTCCATTATTTGTCAGACCTTCATTATTTTGAATGGTTGGATTTTCGATCTTATCCCAAACAACGCCCCTTGCTGTTACTGGAGCTCCACCCTCTGAGCTTACATTTCCACCACACTCTGCAGTTGTAGCTGAAATATTAGTTACCTGAATAGTAGTAACTGTAGCAAGGCCACTGGGAGTAGTAAATACCACCTGGTTTCCATAGGCCCTACCAACCTTGTTTGTTGCATAAGCCCTCACATAATAGTTAGTTGCATGCGTCAGCCCAGTAATATTGCTGGTAAAGTCACCTGTTCCAATTCCATCACTGGTAAAACCCACATTATTATCAAGCGTAGGGTTTTCAATATTGCTCCAAACAACACCCCGGGCTGTAACAGGCATGCCC
>CAYQRU010000151.1:0-7471 GCA_964419945.1 uncultured Bacteroidales bacterium
TTTAAAAGTAATACCACTTTTTATTTTTGATACTAACATCCTGAATAAGCTTGAAAATAAACATGATGCACGGGTAGAGTTTGTACATCAGAGTGTTGGAAATATTAAAACCGTATATGAAAATCATCATAGTTCACTCCTGACAGCTTACGGTGATCCTGTTGAAACTTTCAGCGATCTGATCAACCGTTTTAATATCAAGGCAGTATTCACCAACGAAGATTACGAACCTTATGGACGTAAAAGAGATTCAGAAATTTCCAGACTCCTTGGAGCAGCAAGGATCACTTTTCATTCCTTCAAAGACCATGTAATTTTTGAGAAAGGTGAAGTTACGAAACCCGATGGAAAGCCATATACAGTGTATACACCTTATATGAAAAAATGGAAAGAACGGCTTCAACAAACAGGTATTCAGACATTTAACACTTACGGCCATATATCATCACTACTTCCGGCAGAGTCATGTCCATTTCCTACTCTTGAAGATATTCATTTTCGTCCTGCTCATTGCTTTTTCCCCTCTCCCACTCCGGAACAGGAAATTATAAGCAATTACCACCAACAGCGTAACCTGCCTGCAATTGCTGGAACCACAAGGCTTGGCCTGCATCTCAGGTTTGGAACAGTGAGTATCAGAGAGATGGTCAATCTGGCATTAACACTGAATGAGACCTGGTTGAATGAATTGATCTGGAGAGAATTTTTCCAGATGATCCTCTATTATTTTCCCGAAACAGTCACAAACTCTTTCAAGCCCGCATACGACCACATCGAATGGATCAATAACGAAAAGCAATTTGAGGCATGGTGCAACGGCAAAACAGGATATCCGATGGTGGATGCCGGCATGCGAGAACTGTCGGCTACAGGATTCATGCACAACAGGGTAAGGATGATTACAGGAAGTTTCCTGGTCAAAGATCTTTTAATTGACTGGCGCTGGGGTGAAGCGTGGTTCGCAGAGAAGCTGCTTGATTATGAATTAGCCTCCAACATTGGCAACTGGCAGTGGGTTGCTGGTTGCGGATGCGATGCAGCACCATATTTCAGGGTATTCAATCCTGTAATACAGGCTGAAAAATTTGACCCTGAGAAGATTTATATCAAACGGTGGATTCCAGAGTATGATACTCCTTCCTATCCGAAACCGGTTGTGGATCACACTACCGTGAAAGAAAGGGCAATTCGCGTATTTAAGAAAGCCCTTGCAAACCTTTGAATAATTTATTACGCGTTTTTTTCAGAAAAGTTGCCTTTTAAAAAATTGAAATACTGGCTTTCTGACATCAATTTCCCTGCCTGAGCATTGGATAATAAATAATAATGCATCAGACACCGTGAGCAGAGTTCATTTTTACCATCGTATAGAAATGCCTCAATAATCAGAATGTTTCTGCGTGTCTCTTTGATACGTCCTTTGAGTGCTATTTTCCCATTACTGATGTATACCGGTTTCAGGAATTTTATCTCCAGTTTTGACGTCACTGCTACTCCACCTTTTCTGGCAAAAGCTACCCAGCTTCCTACCTCATCGAGCAATGCGGATTGGATTCCACCATGGAGAATATCATGCCAACCTTCATAATCGGCAGAAGGCATCCAACTTGTCGTAACCCATTCGTCGTCTTCCATGAACTGGAGTCTCAAACCAACAGGATTCCGCGGCGAACAACCAAAGCAATGATGTTCCTCATAGGCGGCAAAGGGATTATTAATCTTACAGACAGGCATGTTGTTGCAGGATATTTATAAAGCACGTTTAAATTCAATTACTTTCCTAAGCGTTTTTCATTCGTTAAAATTTCCCCATAGAGATCAAATTCATCAACTTTGTTGATAAACACATTGTAAAAGTGTCCAATTTTCAAATTTGCTTCCCCGGAGTGAATCAACACCTCATTGTCAATTTCCGGTGAATCAAATTCGGTTCTTCCGACATAATATTGTCCATCTGTACCATCAATGATAGTTTTAAAAACCTTTCCAACCCTCATATTGTTAATTTCCCCGGAAATTTCCTGCTGAACCTGCATCAATTGTGCAGCACGTTCATCTTTTAATACCAGGGGAACATCATCGTTGCAGATAGCTGCCCGTGTTCCTTCTTCCCTGGAATATGTAAACACGCCAAGTCTTTCAAAACGAACATCGCGCACGAAGTCCAGTAATTCATTGAATTGCTCCTGGGTTTCACCCGGATATCCTACCATCATTGATGTACGCAGGGCAATATCCGGGACTTTTCTGCGAATGGTCTCGATCAAACGACAGGTTTCTTTCTTTGATATTCCCCTGCGCATTGACGTCAGTATCTTATCATTAATATGTTGAAATGGAATGTCGAGATACTTGCATATCTTAGGGGAATTAGCCATTGTATCAGTTACTTCCGGAGGGAAAGCTGCCGGATAAGCATAATGCAGCCTGATCCACTCAATGCCCTGGATAGTGACAAGTTTTTCGAGCAACGGACTTAACATCCTTTTACCATATAAATCCATTCCGTACCAGGTGAGGTCCTGAGCCACCAGAATCAGCTCTCTGACGCCCTGTTTTGCAAGCATTTCTGCTTCCAATACTAAAGCTTCCATGTTAACAGAAATATTATTTCCCCTGATCAAAGGGATCGCACAAAACGAACAGGATCGGTCGCATCCTTCGGCAATTTTCAGATATGCATAGTGTCCCGGAGTAGCAAGCATTCGTTCCCCATAGAGTTCATGCCTTGATTCGATATGCAGATCTTCTATGATCTTTTCCAGATCATTCACTCCGTAAAACTGGTCCACCTCCGGTATCTCTTTCTGTAAATCAGCCATATATCGTTGCGACAAGCATCCCATTACTACTACCCTGGCGATCTTGCCATGTTTCTTCTGTTCCACAGCAGCCAGAATTGTGTCAATCGATTCCTCCTTCGCATCCCGAATAAAACCACATGTATTGATGATCAAAATGTCGGCTTTGCGTGCATGGCCATGATGCACATTTGCGCCACCGATTTTCAATCTCCCCATAAGTTTCTCAGAATCAACAAGATTCTTGGGACATCCTAATGTGATAACATGAATGATGGGCTTGTGGGAGCGGGTCTTGGCTATCATGAATACTGAGGGCGCTGTCTGATTAAAATATTATTCCGAAATTCCGAACAAAGAATCAACGAATGCCCGGCGATTGAAAATCTGTAGGTGTTCCAGTTTTTCTCCGACACCAATGTATTTAACCGGAATTTTAAACTGATCCGAAATTCCTATTACGACACCTCCTTTCGCAGTACCATCCAATTTGGTAAGAGCCAATGCAGTAACTTCCGTCGCTGTAGTAAATTGCCTGGCCTGTTCAATGGCATTTTGCCCGGTTGATGCATCGAGGATAAGCAGAACTTCGTGGGGTGCATTGGTTATCACTTTCTGCATCACCCGCCTGATCTTGCTCAACTCATTCATCAGGTTGATCTTGTTGTGGAGCCTGCCGGCTGTATCAATGATTACGACATCATAATTGTTATCCTTTGCCACCTGCAGGGTTTCAAATGCAACGCTTGCCGGATCAGATCCCATATCCTGGTTCACAATGGGTACACCAACCCTGTTGGCCCAAATCTGCAACTGACTGATGGCCGCAGCCCTGAAAGTATCGGCAGCACCCAACACAACTGATTTTCCTGCCTGCCTGAAATGATAAGCCAATTTCCCAATGGTTGTGGTCTTGCCAACTCCGTTCACTCCAACAACCATGATAACGTATGGTTCGGTACGTGGAGCAAAATCAAATTTAACTTCCTGATTGTTATTGCTTTCTTCAAGCAGAGCGGCAATCTCATCGCGCAAAATATTGTTCAGCTCTCTGGTATTGAGAAATTTATCGCGAGCTACTCGCAACTGAAGCCGTTCTATGATTTTCAGGGTTGTCTCAACACCCACATCGCTGGTCACAAGAATTTCTTCCAGTTCATCAAGAAAGCTGTCATCAACTTTTGACCGTCCGGCAATGGCACGTGTCAATTTGTCGAAAACACTTGTTTTGGTTTTCTCAAGTCCTTTATCTAATTGTTCTTTTTTGTCGCGCGAAAGAAATGAAAAAAGTCCCATAGACATGTATTTGATGATTGCTTTAAAATGGTTGGGTATTCTTATATGATTATGATGTTTCGATCAATTCCGACTATTTAAGATGTTGGCAGACTGCTTTCAGTCAATTTCATATTTGACAAAAATTATGATTCGATATTGACAGGTTATGGCTATTGACCAAATAAAAAAAGCTCTTCTCTGTCTTGAAAAGAGCCGCGATGTACTATCAAATCAGGAATTATTTTTTTGCCAGGAAGTCTTTTACCTGGTCGTTTGGAACAATTGTTTCCTTAAAAACATAGGCACCGGTTTTGGGTGATCTCTCCATCCGGATTACTTTAGCAAAATCTTTACCGGTCGCGGTTCTAAGTGTTGCAACAACTTTCTTTGCCATGGCTGTAAATTATTTAATTTCTTTATGAATCGTCTTTTTTTTCAGGATGGGATTATATTTTTTCAATTCCAGCCTTTCTGGTGTGTTCTTTTTGTTCTTGGTGGTGATATAACGCGAAGTGCCGGGAAGGCCACTTGATTTGTGTTCGGTACATTCCATAATCACCTGAATACGAGCTTCTTTTGTCTTCTTTGCCATCTTATAGACTCCTTATAGTTTTAAGGGCTGCAAAATTAGGCATTTCCATGAGATTAACAAATTCATGCCAGAAATTATTTTTGTGCCTGATGCAGTAAAGGTCATTTCTTTCAACCCAATATTAGTTATTTGTTTAATTTTGCATGATTAATTGATGATCATATTCCAACATATTCCCTAATTTTTAATTCCTACATTTATTATGAACATGATGAAAATGAAAACTACCATTTGCACGGCATTAACATTAATTGCTCTTGTTATGCTGATCAGCAGGACTGATGCACAAACTGTTGTAATCACACAATGGAATTTCGACAGTGAAACCCTTGTACCAAACATTGGAAACGGAACAGCTTCCAATATCGGAGGAACTTCTTTTACATGGGCTGCGGGGTATGGTGCCGCTCCAAGCAGGGGATGGAATACATCAACTTATCCGGCACAGAGTACAAATTCAGGGACCGCAGGTGTTCAATTCATGGTTAGCACCCTGGGATACGAGAATATTTTCATTAGTTTTTACCACAGGGCTTCAGGTACAGCATCACGATGGGCACAGTTTGAATACACACTCGACGGCGGAAACACCTGGAACATTTATGGAAACAGTAATGGCGGTTTAAGTCCGCACGATACTTTCTATCCCTTTTCGATTGACATGGGCTTCTTGACCGGAGCCAACAACAATCCTTATTTTGGTATCCGCATTGTTTCGATCTTTTCACCTTTTGCCTTTGATCAGAATGCGACTCTATTTTATGGTCCAAATGAAGCCTACCAGCGTGCCAATGCACAATCAGGGCCTCCGGGAACAGGTACAGGAACTGGTGATTACGGCCCTGCAGGAACCTGGCGTTTTGACGATATTACCATTTCCGGTATTCAGATTTCAACTTCGACACCTGTACAACTTTCTATTACAAGCATCAATGGAGGTGTTTCTCCCCAGGTTAATATTCCTTTTTACGTGACGGTTCAATCTCTTGATATGAATGGAGTCCCATCCAATGTAACCCAGGAAACTCTTATTACCCTCGCCAAACAAACAGGAACCGGAGAATTGGGTGGTGTGTACAACGCTATTATTCCAATTAATGGAAACTCAGTGACATTCAGCGGACTGACCTACAATGTTGCAGAGGTTGGCGTAAGCATCACAGCTTCAGTAGTTTCCGGAATGTCTCTTACTTCTGCTACAAGCGCCGCTTTCCAGGTAGTCGCAGGAGCAACCCACCTGGTATTTGTCAATTTTCCAACAACCGGTAACGTAAATCAAGCTGTGTCAGCTTTTGCAATTCATGCCCTGCGTGATGATAACTCACTTGATGAATATTTTACCGGCCTGATCACCCTGACAAAAGCTACCGGCCCGGGAAATGTTTCAGGAACTCTTGAAGTCACTGCTGTAAATGGTATTGCTAATTTTAATGATATTGCTTTCGATACGCAGGGCGACTACATCTTATCAGCTTCAACTGCCGGTCTTAATCCAGCTGAAAGCCAAATCATTTCTATTGCCGGCATACCAGAAGGGATTATCTGCTACTGGAACTTCAATGATGAAACATTGATTCCCTTTGTAGGTACCGGAACTGCTGCCAATGTTGGAGGAACCACAACTGCCTGGGCTGCCGGTGTTACCGGTAATCCTGATCGCGGATGGAATACAACGGTGTATCCTGAACAGGCTACCGGTTCAAAAACTGCAGGTGTTGAATTTTTAACCAACACAAGTGGTTTTCAAAATATTCAGATTACATATTTCCAGCGCCATTCCGGAACATCATCAAGGTATGCCATACTACAGTACACCTTAGACGGAGCAAACTGGACCGATTTTGAAATTTTTACAAATATGCCATACGACACTTATGTGGAACACAGCTTTAATCTGAGTACAATCACCGGTGCCAATAATAATCCAGACTTTGGCATACGAATATTAGCCATCTTCTCCCCTGAAGCTTTTACCGACCCGTTAGAACCTTTCACACAATGGCCAGCCAATACCGCTTACCAGGCTACCCGTGAAGACAGAAATTACAGCCCATCCGGTACCTGGCGATTTGATGAGGTTATGATCACCGGTGATCCTGTAGCAACACTGCCGGGTGATGCGAATTGCGACAGTATTGTTAATGTTCTCGATATTATAACTACAGTAAATTATATTATTGGTCTGAATCCACAACCTTTCTGTTTCGAAAATGCAGACCTGAATGGAGATGAAGAAATTAATATTCTTGATATTGTCGGCATCGTCAATATCCTGATGAGTGGTGGCAAATAATTGTAGCTGGGTACCTTCAGAAATTTCTTTAAAAAAAATCGTCAATTGATTACATGTACTGACAGCAAATTAACAGGTTTGTGATCTTATAACAGCCAAAAGAGATAAATTGACGATTTTGGGATGCAGCAGTATTCAAGGTAATGAAACCTAAGCACTGCTTCATTATTTTAATTGCTATCGTTCTGAAAAAAAATGAATTGACATTCCAATAACATTGATTTAACAGATTATTTAAACATTCTCGTTTAGATAGGGCATGGTCGGATGGTTTGCCTGCCTTTCAACAAATGTTTCCATGGCTTTGCCAATACGTAAGAGTCAATGCATATCGTACGTATTAAAAGCATGGTGAAACGGAAATCTGCCCGAAAGCAGCGATTGACTATAATGCGCTTCTAAGACTATAATATCTGGATTTTGTATTTGATGTACTCCTGACAGCAGGTATCCTCAATCTCTATAAATCCACTGAGTTAAACCTCTCATGGTGTCAAGCAATTGATT
>CAYQRU010000152.1:0-7391 GCA_964419945.1 uncultured Bacteroidales bacterium
CAAACGACCTTTGATAAAATCAGAACCTGACCTAACCTTAAACATGATGCCATTTCTGAGTTTAAGCCCGTTGGCCATTTTGATGGCCAACGGGCTTTGTTGGTTGTATCTGATTTCTTGACCTTTGGATGAATCAATATACCAGTTGTTACAGGTGTGAGTTGAATCTAACGGGCTTTGAAAGTTTTGATTTGCTGATTTTGTGCCTGCCTTTTTTAGTATTTTTGCAGCGCTAATAAATGTTGACCCTCCAGTATATGTACGACGAACAGGAAGATTTTGGTTTTGACGAAGTGCTCGAATTGGTAAGCCAGTTTGAGAAAATGATTGATGGGGGTTCCTATTCCTTTTTTGATATTGAAGATATTGAGGATATTATTGATCATTATTTGCAGGTCAACGATAAAATTCGTGCAAGGCAGGCACTGAATTTTGCATCCATCCAACACCCGAATGCTACCGGGGTCATGCTACGCCAGGCTCATTATCTGATCACAGAA
Organism: uncultured Bacteroidales bacterium; assembly: GCA_964419945.1. Classification (GTDB taxonomy): domain Bacteria; phylum Bacteroidota; class Bacteroidia; order Bacteroidales; family JAAYJT01; genus JAAYJT01. The sequence continues at coordinate 501 of CAYQRU010000152.1, forward strand.
AATAAATCAGATGAAGCACTGAGCATTTTGAACAAGATTGAAAGCCTTGAACCAGATAACATTGACATCCACATGGCCAAAGGTATTATTTTCAGTCAGAAGAAAATGGCAGAAGAGGCCAGTATGGAATTTGAGAAAGCGCTCAGAGAAGCCGAATTTCCTGCAGAAATTTGTGTCAACATTGCTTTTGAGTTTGAGAATCAGAATAATTTCGAAATGGCTATTCAATATTTCAGGAAGTCGCTCGATCTCGATCCTGAAAATGAAGCTGCTATTTATGAAATTGCCTATTGCTATGAGATCCTGAATCAATACGAAGATGCAGTGCAGTTCTTTGTCAGCTTTCTGGATAAAAATCCTTATTCTGTAACAGCATGGTTTAACCTCGGGCTTACCTACAATTCACTCGAACTCTATGAAAAAGCTATAGAATCGTATGATTTTGTAATTGCCATTGACGAAACTTTTGCCTCAGCCTATTTCAACAAGGCAAATTCTTACGCTAATATGGGTATGTTCAGGGAAGCCATTGAATTTTACCGGCAAACATTTCTTTATGAAGATCCTGAAGCAATTACCTATTATTATATGGGAGAATGTTATCAGAAATTGAAGCGTTTTGCCGATGCTGTCACCTGTTACCTGAAATCACTTGAGTTAGATTCAAACCTTTCTGATGCATGGCTTGAACTTGGTGCAACATACGAAGAGCTTGGCCAGTTGACTGATGCTATCCGTTGTGTTGAGAAAGCCATTTCAATTGAAACTGACAATATGGAATACCATCATGTGCTTGCAGGATTGCTGGCCAAATCGAACCGTTTCCATGAAGCAAAGGCTGCATTTAAAAAGATCATTAGCAGCAACTATAAAAGTCCTGATGTTTGGCTTGACTATGCTGAACTGATTGCTGATCAAGAAGATACGCTCAAAGCAATTGGTATTCTGACCAAAGCTGTACGATCATTTCCTGAAAATTCACTGATCATTTACCGGCTTGCTGCATATCATTTTAATGCGGGATGGACAAAAGAAGCTATCAGGTTGTTGCAGAAAGCGCTATCGTTGGATTTTGACAATTATACGGAAATTGAACTTTTTGCTCCTCAAATGCTTAAAGTTCCTGATGTAACCAACCTGATAGAATCCATGCGTAACGGAAGCTCCAAAAAACACAGAAAGCGCCATTCATAATTGATTATGAGAGAATATATCATTTCTTTGCTAAAAGGCATCGGGATGGGTGCCGCCAACGTAATTCCAGGTGTATCAGGGGGAACCATCGCCCTGATCACCGGCATTTTCGAACGTCTTATTAATGCTATCAAATCATTTGATATCAAGGCTGTACGATATATTTTCAGTGGCCACTTCAGGAGTTTTGCCGTGCATACCGATTTGTATTTTCTGATTTCTGTAGGTGTGGGTGTTCTAATAGCTATTTTCAGTCTTGCTCGTCTGTTTGAGTTTCTCTTTGAGCATCATCCGATCTTCATCTGGTCCTATTTCTTTGGCCTCATCATGGCTTCAGTATATTTTATTGGGATTACTGTTAAAAAATGGAACGTTCCGGTTATTATAAGTTTTCTGACAGGTACCGTGATAGCTATCGCACTTTCATTTCTAAATCCTGTGCAAGGTAATGAAAACTTCTTTTATCTGATCCTGTGTGGGATAGCAGGTGTTTGTAGTATGATCCTCCCAGGTATTTCCGGTTCATTTGTCCTTATTCTGATGGGTAATTACCATCTGATCTTTATTGAGGCTGTCAACCAGCTTCGTCTGGATATCTTATTTCCTGTGTCCATTGGCCTTATCGTTGGGCTGATCGGGTTTTCTCACTTTTTGTCCTGGGTTTTTCGAAAGTTTCGCAATCAGACCATTGCATTGCTTACCGGCTTTATTCTTGGCTCACTGATCATCATCTGGCCCTGGAAAGAACAAGTATTTGCCAGCAATGCACTGGGCGAGATCATCATGAAAAAAGGCGCGCCTGTGGTAGCAAGGTATCAACCGGTGATGCCGGAGAGCTTTTCCACCGAGGTGATGCTTGCCATTGTCTTCATCATTTTTGGAATCATGAGCATCTGGTTGATAGAATGGGCTGCAAAGAAGAACTCTGTTTAATTTTTAGTTGTGTACCGTTTATTTGGACTTATTGGTTACCCCCTTGGGCATTCATGGTCGAAGAAATATTTTGATCATAAATTTCGGTCTGAGTCCATTCATGATGCGATATATCAGTTATTTTCCATTAAACACGTTGAAAGTATCAGATCTTTACCGGAAAGTTACCCGAATCTTGTGGGCCTGAATGTTACCATTCCGCACAAGGCAACTGTTATTCCTTATCTCGACTTTCTTGAACCGGTAGCGGAGCAGATCAATGCAGTGAATACAATCAGTATAATGCGTAACGGCTCATCGTATTGTTTGCAAGGCTTCAACACCGATGTTATTGGTTTTGAACTTTCTGTTTCACCCATGTTGAAACCTCACCACCGCTCGGCTATCATTCTGGGCACAGGCGGTGCGGCACGGGCCGCAGCCTGGGTTTTTAACAAACTTAATATTGATCACATTTTTGTTTCGCGCTTTCCACGAGGTCAGAATCAAATAAGTTATGAAGAATTAAACCGGGAAATACCGGATAAGTATTCCATCATTGTCAATGCAACTCCTTTGGGTATGTCGCCTGAAGTCCATGATCATCCACCCATTCCTTATCATCTTTTGGATTCCCGGCACCTGTTGTTTGATATGATTTACAATCCGGTTGAAACCATTTTTCTGCAATCAGGCAGGAATCAGGGAGCAACAACAGCTAATGGACTGGAAATGTTATATCTACAAGCAGAGAAATCCTGGGAGATCTGGAATCTGAGAAGTGCCTGATTTTTGTCACTTACTACTGATCATTAGTTCTTTTCCTGTTCTGAAGTAAAAGTTGAGCTTTATTGCCAAATTAAACATATTAAAAGAACGATCGGTACACAATGGATTACAGTTATTTGATCACTGCTTCCATCATGTGGATAGACCAATAGTCAACTTATTGCATCATTATACTAGTAATGGACTATAGGCCATAATACCATCTGTTTGTGTTATCCGATACCTGAAGATCTGTGTTGCGAAAATCTCATAGAAGTACAACTTTGCTTCTTAAGGTGTTGATAATGAAACCGGGATAATTTTACCATTGAAAAATGTATGACCTTTCCTGAGAAAATCAGCCACAAATTCAGCCATGGTTTCAGGGGAGAGTGGCGCCTGATAACCAGGAAAAGCACGGGAAAGCATTTCAGTCTGCACAGCACCAAAAGCAAGGCAGTTGACACTGATCTTTTGTTCCTTTAACTCTTCGGCAAGGCATTCTGTAAGTATTGCCAATGCTCCTTTGCTTGCACTGTAGAGTGCAAGGCCAGGAAATTTAACACTTCCCTGCACACCTCCCATACTCCCTGCATTAACAATATGTGCCCCTTTATTTACATAAGGAAGCAGATGCCTGATAAGGCGGAAAGGGGCTTGAACATTGGTACGCATCAATGTATTGAAATCATCTGCATCACACAGGGCAAAGGGTTTGTTGACGATGGCGCCTGCATTGTTAAAAAGGACATCAATCATGATGCCAAGCTCCTTTATAAAAGGAATAAGTTGCTGGTCAATGTTTCCGTTAACAATATCAAAACTGTAAGGAATGATTTCTGCGATCAGGGGATTGCATTGGTGAGCCAGTTCGTTGAGATTCCTAACGTTCCTCGAAATGGCTATGATACGGCAATCCTGTATTCTGCTCAGGCGTTTTACTGTTTCAAATCCTATACCTTTTCCGGCGCCGGTGATGATAAAGTTCATGGCTGATTAGTTGGTTGGTTTATTAGTTTATTAGTTGATTGGTGAATTGGTTTTGTTTTAAGGGATGCAAGCCCTGACCATAGAGGGGACTGAAGCCCTGAGTATTGAGAAACTGGTTTTCAAAGTACTTTAAATTCCTTATAAATAATCAATCTCATGTGACTGGCCTTTTAAAAAAGGTGCGACAGCGCGGTTATAGATCCCATGCACAAAAGCTATGGCCATTCCATAATTTGTTACCGGGATTCCGGCATCCACGGCAGGTTTCAGGCGATTGATGAGTTGCCTGCGCGTGATCACACAACCGCCGCATTGAATCACAATGGCATATTCCTTTATGCCTCGGGGTAATGATGAGAGGCCTGCCACCACATCGTATTCAAGTTTTTTTCCGGTATAATTGCTGAGCCAGCGTGGTATCTTCATACGACCGATGTCGTCGCACGAAACATGGTGGGTGCACGACTCAAGAATCAGCACCCGGTTGTCGTCCTTCAGGTTCGCAATATGGGGCGTACCCTTCAGATAATTCTCAAAATCACCCTTTTGCCTTGCCAGCAAAATGCTGAAACTTGTAAGCGGAATATCGCGGGGAATAGAGGCGTCGGCCTTCAGAAAAACCTGGCTGTCGGTAACAACCAGTGCCGGTTTGGGTTGCATGCGTTTGATGTAAGCATCCACTTCGCGTTCCTTAACCACAACAGCCACACCGTCATGGTCGAGTACATCGCGGATAACCTGCACCTGTGGCAGGATCAACCGGCCTTCTGGTGCTTCGATGTCAATGGGTGTGATCAGCAGCACTACATCGCCGTAAGAAATCAGATCGCCCACGATGGTTTTCTTCAGCAGTGCACTTTCGGGCATGTGCTGACGGATCACATCAATCAGTCGGTTCAGATGACCGGCACCGGCAAGCTTAGCGCTGAAATCAAGCACCGGCACCTCATATTTGGTTCGCACAGCATCAATAAAAGCGAGCAGGGCAGGGGAGAGGTCGGATTTGTTATGAACGATGATAAAAGGTGTATCCTGTTTCCGGAATTCTTCAATCAGGTTTTCTTCGTGCGAGCCCAATGTGTTTTCGGTAATGACGAGAATGGCCAGATCAATGGTGGTGAGCGCATGGCGGGTTTTGGCAATGCGTTTTTGTCCCAGGTCACCCACGTCGTCAATACCGGCTGTGTCCACCATGATCACCGGGCCAAGCCCATGAATCTCAATGGATTTCTTCACAGGATCGGTAGTGGTGCCGGCCACCTCACTCACGATGGCCACATCCTGCCCCGCCAGGGCATTGATGAGCGAACTCTTACCATTGTTGCGGCGGCCAAAAATTCCGATATGCGGTTTTGTTTCTTTTCCTTTTGCCATTTTTTTATTGCTGAAGATCATTGAGCGAGAATCCCAGTTTGAGGAGATTGTCTGTGCTCAGTATCTCATTTAATTTTTCCGGTTTAAAGAACCCGAGGCTTTCGTTGGCTTCAAATATGCTTAAATCCTGGCTTTTCATCAGAGCAGCAAGTACTGAAGCTTTTTTGTAACCTATATGCGGTAGCATTGCTGTTGTGATGGAGGGGCTGTGAATGAGCCTGTCGTAAGATATATTTACCTGTATTTCAAGGCCCTGTAAAAGATTCTCTGTAATGGTTGTACCCATTGCGATCAGTAGTTTCAGGCTTTCGATCATGGCCAGGCCAATGCCAGGCAGGTAGGCGTTGAGTTCGAGGCAACCCTGTGCACAGAGGTTCGTGATCAGGTTGTCGTTGCTGTAAATGCGGTGGGCGCTGCTGATCACAAATTCAGGGATTACCGGGTTTATCTTTCCCGGCATGATGGAACTGCCTGTTTGCTTCTGAGGCAGTTTGAGCACAGGAAAACCACTCAGGTCTGAACCGAGCAGGCGCAGGTCGCTGACCACCTTTTCGAGGTTGACGGCGTGGGCTTTCAGCGTAGCGTGTACTTCAACCAGCGTATCAAGGTTGGAGGTAGTGTCGCTGAGGTTTTCGCTGCGTGTAAGCGGTAAACCGGTGATTCGTTGCAGGGTGGGCACCACTTCCATGATGAAGAAACGTGGCACTGCGAGTCCGGTTCCGATGGCGCTGCCGCCGAGGTTCACCACCTTGATGCGCTCAAAACATTTGCTTACCCGCCACCAGTCGCGTGAAAGTGCCTCTGAATAGCTGCTGAATAATTTGCCAAATGATGTCGGCACTGCCTCCTGCATCTGGGTAAATCCGATCCTCAGCGTATTACGTTGCTCTTTTTCCAGGCGCTCAGCCTCTGCGCGCAGACGGTTGATACCTGCTTCCAGATCGTTCAGCAGAAACATAACCGCAACCTTCAGCGCTGTGGGAACCACATCGTTGGTGGATTGGAAAACATTGGCGTGTTCGAAAGGATCAACAATATGATAATCACCAGGTTTATAACCCATTATAATAAGAGTACGGTTGGTGATGATCTCATTTACATTCATGTTGATGCTGGTGCCGGCTCCGCCGCTGATGCCGGGCACAATAAAAAAATCGAAATGCTTTCCTGAGGCAACCTCTGCCGCAACAGCCTCCATTTGATCAAGTACCTGATCGTCAATCAAAGTTACCGGAGGCTCTGACTCCGTGTAGCGGTTACGCACTGCAAATGAGAAGCGTTTGCAGGTTTGGTAGCAGGCTTGCTTCACAAAGCCCATAGCCTTGTACCACTCGGGTGGAAAGGGCGAGGTGTCAGGAAAATTGTTTCTGGCGCGCAGTGCATGAATGCCGTAGAGAGCATCCGCTGGTATGTCAAGTTGACCGGTAATATCTTTCTCAGTGCGCATAGCTGGGTGATTGGAGGGCAAAAGTAGGGATTTTTATGGATTCCGCGGCTTGAAGGCCGGGGACAACCGTAATACTCAATTGGGAATAGAACCCGGCAAAGCCTATGCATTCAGCACAACCCGCAAAGGAAGCTGGGCAGTCGCTCAAAGTCCGGTTTCAGGAACAACCATTACAGTAGCCAAACTTGTTAAACGAGGATATGAAG
>CAYQRU010000153.1:0-7233 GCA_964419945.1 uncultured Bacteroidales bacterium
AATGGATTTTCAATCGCAAATGATTCAGGGTCAGCAGAGACCAAAAATAAATACATTTGTCCGGCTCGCAGAAAAGGATGAAGTATACACAGTCGAAGGTTTTCTTGGCTCAGCATTTCCTTCCGGATCCGAGAACTATCGTAACCAGACCATAGTGAATGTAAAAGAAGCTGATATTGACAACATACGGGTTGAAGGCGCTGATCTGAACTATACATTGAGCAGGGAAGGAATGACCTGGTTGATCAACAACATGCCTTCCGATTCATCAAATGCAGTTAATTTTATAAGAAAACTGACCACACTCAGAAGCACAGGTTTTGTTGAAGATGAATCTGAGGGTAAACTCTCGGTATCATCTTACAAAATGATCATCGAAAGAAAATCGGAAGAAGCCATCGAAATTCTTGCATATCCTGCTGACATTACCCATAACTATTTCATTACCAGTTCTCAAAATCCAGGATCAGTTTTCAGCGGATCGCAAAACAATCTATTTGAAAACCTTTTTCATCCGATGGAGTATTTCTTATCCTCCGGCAGCATCAGACAGGAATAATAACCTGACCGGGAACTTGCATCAATAGCATTGCTGGTGTTTGATTTTCGTGTTGCATGCTGGCTTTTTCTTACCGTATCTATCCCCTATCAATGGATAATCAGTACTTTTGTGCAGAATTTTCAAAAGCATGAAGCCTGTAATTATCTGTTGCCTGCTGTTGTGCAGTAATTTATTTCCATCTCGCTCAATTCAGCAATATGATGCCACCACCCGAAGCGGGGATATAGTCTGGATTGACAGCAGAATTTCTGCTGGTTCGTATCAAAGCGCCCCTATCCTCGCAAATGATGTTCAAACAGTTGTAATTCCACTCAAACGGGCTGGTAACCTGATCATCATGGACGCACTGATTGACAGTGTTTACGGCAATCTGATCCTCGACACCGGGGCTGAAGGAATTGTGCTTAACAGTGTGTATTTCAGGCAAAGCAGAAAATCGGCCGGATATCTGGCCGGTGGCATTACAGGCAGTGTCGGCACGGTCACAAACTCAAGGATCAGCCAATTGCAAATCTCCGAACTTCAACTCAAAAATTTGAATGTCAACATATCTGATCTGGGACATATTGAAAATGCAAGAAATATCAAGATCCTTGGCTTTTTTGGCTTGAATCTGATCAACGATTTTGAAGTTGTTCTTGACCTCAGGAACAACCTGCTGGAATTACACCGTACTGATAAGGTGGGAAACCGTTTCAATGGCAAAAGCAGTATCCAAAAATTTGATATGATCTTTCCGGTTATTGTTTCCTCAGATGTTTTATTTATTGAAGCAATCATCAATCAACGCAAATTGTCATTCTGCCTTGACACAGGCGCCGAAACCAATGTTCTCAGCAGCAATTTGCCTGGCAAAGTTTTAGGCACAGTAGATATTGTCAGAAGATCAACACTCAGAGGTGTTGGTTCTCAAAATATTGAAGTAGTATATGGAATAATGAATGACTTTTACCTGGGAAAAATCCCGGTCAGGGGTATGAACACCATTATTACCAACCTGGGTGCTATGGGGGGATTTTATAAAATGAATATTGACGGAATGTTGGGATGCGATTTTTTTGAGAAGGGAGTCTTTCAGATCAATCTCAAAAAAAAAGCCATAGGTATAAATTTTTATAAGGAGGATAAGAAATGATCAACAGATTATTACAAGCCATCTTGATACTCTTCATCACGTTGAGCAACTCTTTATTCTCACAAAATTCTCCGGAGAAAGCCGCCCGGTTTGACGACCGCAGATTCATTCTCCGGATTGACCTGTCATGGAGCGAAGAACAGAAATCAAAACTTGCGGAGTTGTACAGCCTTGATAGTATCCTGGTAAAAAACATTTTTGAAAATCATCTTGCATTTGTCAATGACAGCACGGAATGGAAAGCTATCATCACAAAGCCCGGCATCATTGAACTATCAAAAGACCTTAATAAGTCATCCGGTGCCTGGGACAGCAAGATCATACTTTCGGATATAATCTCCGCTTCCGGAATTTTGTCACAACCCGTCTATATCGCTCCACCTGCTTTCGGAATAAACGATTTTAACCGTAACGATGTATTCAACTGTGACAATGGCAGGGGATGTTTCTATCTCCCTGGCTACCAAAATGCAAAATCGGTTTATCTGGCAGGTTCTTTTAATCAATGGAGCACCATGCAATTACCAATGCACAGGGATGGAAAAGGGTGGAACGCATGTGTGGATTTGTATCCGGGCAAATTTTTATACAAATTTATCGTTGACGGACGCTGGCTCTCTGATCCAAATAACCATTATAGGGAAAATGACGGGCACCATGGATATAATTCAGTGGTCTTCTGTTATAATTACAAATTCAGTCTGGATGGATTTGCAAAAGCCAGACGGGTGTTTGTTGCTGGTAGTTTTAATAGCTGGAATCCCAAAACAATAAAAATGATCAAAACCAACTCAGGTTGGGAATTACCGCTGTTTCTCCATGAAGGAACTCATACCTACAAATTTATTGTGGATGGACAATGGATAACCGATCCTGGCAATCCCAGAACAAGGGATGATGGTCGAGGAAATATAAATTCCCTGCTCGAACTTGGTGAACCTCACGTTTTTCGTTTAAGGCAGTTTGAAACTGCGAACCACGTAATTCTGACAGGGAGTTTCAACGGATGGAACACCGGAGAGGTTAAGATGGAAAAAGCAAATTCAGAATGGATGTTTCCATATGTGCTTGCAGCAGGAAATTACGAATATAAATTTATTGCCGACGGACAATGGCTGCATGATCCGGATAATCCTTTCACCACCGGTTCAGGCGACTATATCAATTCCTACATTGCTATAAAACCAAACCATTTATTTGTACTAAAAGATTTTACCGATGCTGGCAGCGTTATTGTAACCGGAAGTTTCAACGGTTGGAAAACCGGAGATTACCGTATGGTACTCCGTGATGATGAATGGATTTTCCCAATCCATCTGTGGCCCGGCAAACATATTTATAAGTTCATTGTTGATGGAGAATGGATACTCGATCCTGCCAACCCCCTCTGGGAAGACAATGAATATGGCAATGGCAACTCTGTGCTATGGATTGATTATTAATCAGATAGTCCGAAATCATTTTCCGATCCGTAAAACATCCATTAATTTCCGCACATCTTCCCAAACACCTCCAGACATTGCCTTAGCAAGGGCTTGGAGCCATCGTTACAGATGATATAATGAGCAAATGCACTCTTTCTGTCTTCACTCCATTGCTTCTTCATTCGTTGCCTGATGTGCTCTTCACCCGCTTGATCGCGGTGCATTACCCTTTGAATTCGAAGTGCCTCCGGAGCAGTCACCAGGATGATTCTGTCGAGTTGAATGTAAAATCCTGTTTCGATAAGAATTGCTGCTTCATAAATGCAGCAGGGAGTATATGCATGCCCCTTGCAGAAATCATCAAAGCGTTTCCTCACAACAGGATGAATCAGCGCATTTACATACTTTAATGCTTCCGGATCGGTGAAAAGCAATTGCGCCAGAATATGACGGTCAATCATTTTATCCTGATTCAGGACGCGGGGCCCAAAACGCTTTAACAGCAAGGGTAAAATAAATTCATCGTTGATGATGGTTTTTGCTGCTTCATCAGCATAAAAAACAGATGCACCAAGGATATTGAGAATTCTGGCAACCATTGTTTTACCACTTCCAATATTTCCAGTAAGACCAACAGTAAGCATATGGAAAGTTATTGCGTGGACTTAACAAGAATGAATTCAACCCGTGCTGGTTCTATGCGTGCAATCCGCACGAACGAAGGATATTTGATGAGTTCGACTCTTAGTTTCGTGGATGATTGCATTTCACCCGGATGGTAAGCGACCGCCGCCTCGAACATGGCCTCATCAACACGTTTATAATCTTTAAGAGCCACAAGGCAATTTACAACAGCCTTTTCAGGGAAAATCCTCAGCACATAATCATTCTCCGGAGAAAGAACTGATATTGGTAGTTCAAATGCTTTCTCAGTAAACTTTTCAACTTTGATGGTAACGGTAGCCTGGTTCTCTGATAGTGTGATTAAGTTTATTCCAGGCTTGATTAGATCGAGCGTAAAATTTTGATCTTCAAAAAGATCAGGGAAAGATTTCTGCTCTGTGTCTATCGTCTGGATTGTATCGAGTATTTCCTGGGGTCCGTAAATCCAGATGCTGTCAGGTTGAACCTGGATGGAATCGTACAGCATGAACTGAGGGCGTAACTGATAACTGATCTTGTGTTTGACAGGTATCTGCCGCTTATATTCGGGTAAAAAGCCGAACTTTATCGTATCCGGAGAGATAAAAACAAGTTCTCGTTGTGAACCAATTTGTGAGGCAACTTTCCGGGTCAAACCAGCCAGTAGCAAATACCCTTTCTCTTCCCCCCTGTCATGTTGTATATTTACACTGTTCAGATCAAGTTCAATAACTGGCTTTTCCTTTAAAAAGTGATACCTGATCAGGTTAAATCCCTGTGCATCAACACCCACCGTAATCATTGTGTCGCTGGCGCTGGCAAGGATCCTGCCTTCCGGTACATTTTTGAAATCAACCTTATAAGTAAGCGTCGAAGTGAAATCTTTCGATAGTTTTATAACAACCCAAACAAGGCTGGAAAAAATAAGAAATACAAAAAAAACTGAAAACCGTTTGCGGAATCTTTTCATAAAAGGTTCCTGTGCAGGAGTGGCACTATACGGAATTGCGGTTTTCAATTCATAAAAATTTTTGATGAATCTATTTCTGTTCAGTGATCTGTGCTGAGGGATCCATTGCAATGGCTGATTTCTCTATTCTAACCTTCACATTTTCAGCCAACTCAATTGTAAACGAGGTTTCCTGCACTTCCACTATTTTGCCGTGCAAACCACCAATCGTAATTACTTTATCGCCTTTCTTGAGGTTTTCGCGAAATTTTTTCTGATCCTTCGAGCGTTTCATCTGTGGTCTGATAAAGAACAGATAAAAAATGACCATAACAGCTACAAGGACGATCAAAGAGCCAAAACCACTCCCACCTTCCTGGTTGGGTTGTGTCATTAGCAGGACATTGCTTAGAATTGTTGAATTCATAGAGATAATTTTGAAATTTTATAATTAAAACACTTTAACGGATTTAAATCCGGATGATAGCGGCGGGAAGAATCTTCAGTTTTCAGGTGTAAGAAGTACTTTGTCATGATCATTCCATTGTTTCAGGGGTGATGATATTGGCCTGCACTGTGAGTTGCTTTGTATTTGGCTGAGTATTTGCCAAAAGGGTTACTGTTTTTATCTGCATTCCTCTTCTTCCCCGGCTGTCGAAACGGATTGTGACAACACCTTCTTCACCCGGTTGCAGAGGTTTGTCGGGATAGGATGCAATTGTGCACCCACACGATGAGCTTACACTGCTAATCAACAGAACGGCATTGCCTGAGTTCTTGAATTTGAATCCAAATGACACCTGTTCACCCTGTATGATCCTTCCAAAATCGTGTACATCCTTCTCGAATTGAAAAGCAGGCATTTTAGTATCCCTGTTGATACCTTCAGCACTATTTGGATTTTGGATCAAGTCAGTGGAAAGGTGGCCAGAACCTCTGCCAGTGCTGTTGCAGGAAGTAGTAACCATCATTACGGCAATTGTTATTACCGGAATCAGGGTGTGGATAAATCTGAAAATTTTCATCGCAATTTTGAAACCTGCAAATTTACTATTTTTCACTGTAACCTTATTTGTGTCATCAATGGTCGTAAAATCACCTGATTGTTAATTATCAATAAGTCCCCGGCCTGTTTTGGTGATCTTGTTTTCCTGTTTAAATTCAATGATCAGCTTATCGAGCAATCCGTTGATAAACAATTTACTTTTAGGTGTGCTGTATTGCTTCGAAATTTCGATATACTCATTGAGTGTCACCTTAACGGGTATTGATTGAAACTGAAGTAATTCAACAATCGCCATTTTCATCATGATGATATCAATCATTGCGATACGCTCTAATTCCCAGTTCTTTGCCTTCATTGCAATAATGCCGGCATATTCTCTGCTGTACATGATGCTTTTTCTGAAAAGCTCCTTTGCAAAAGCCTTGTCTTCTATTTCAACTTCATCATCTTCGTACAGGGTTGGAAGTTTTTTTTGCGAATCCTGCTTTGGTGTAAATAGCTTCATGGTTTTCATCACCATCAGCAGGGTTGTATCAAAATCATCCACCCAATGAATATTTTTTTCTTCAAAGAAACCCTGCAACAATTCAGATGTCAAAATATGAGACCGTATGAGCCTGATGATGATGCTGCGGTCTTCCTCATAGGAATTCTTTTCAGCCTTCATGTAACTGCTGTATTCTTCGCTGCTGCGGATATCATTATAGAACAAGCGGAATATTTCCCTTTCATCTGCCCAGTTTACTTTAAACCGGGAGCATTGCCCAATGAAATCCCTGTTTTCCTGCAGTTGCAGAATCAACCTGTTATCAATAAACCGGGTGCTTGGATGCAGGTCTTCATCAGTGGGTAAGAATTTTTGCTTCGCTTCATCAGTTCGAAACCTGAAATACTCGAACAAATCAACCAGGAATGCCAATTGCCAGATATAGAGTTCATAAATCCTGTCAATATTCCTGATCAGTCTTTTTTCAGCCGCAGGAAGATCATTGTCTTCAGTTTGAAAAAAGGCATATAAAGCCTGCATTACCTTTACCCTGATCAGCCTTCTGCTAAGCATGTCAAATAAAAATTTTTAGACCGCAGTTCCTGAAAATTACCTTACGGGCGGCAAAAGTATGGAATTATTGAATATGGTAAACCAGGGATTTATGTTGAGACAGGTAGACCTGAGTTAAATAAAAGATTCTTCCCTGAATAAAATCATCACATTCCCCCCTCTTATATTCAAAAAATATGTCTACTTTTGCGCCTCATTTCCCGGAAATGCTTTTTTGCACTGTGGGAAAAGCAATTAATCAATTATAAATCATTAATTTTTGTTAGAATGATACGACAGTATGAAACCGTTTTCATTATGACTCCCGTTTTGTCTGAAGATCAGATGAAGGAAGCGGTAAAAAAGGTCAGAGATTTATTAACAGGAAAAGGAGCCGAGATTGTTTTAGAAAGCAATTGGGGTCTTCGTAAAATGGCCTATCCTATCCAGAAAAAATCAACAGGATTTTACTACCT
>CAYQRU010000154.1:0-7201 GCA_964419945.1 uncultured Bacteroidales bacterium
TCAGGTGCCCTGGTATTCTATCGGCTGAAACCACACTTTTCCAATGTACTCTAAACTCTGCCTTATTAACACTACTACTTTCATCCATCAATGACTTCTGAAAACGATATAGTAATATCTTCTAAAAACCTCACCAAGGTTTATAAATTATATAAGAATCCAAAAGATCGGTTAAAGGAAGCCTTTAGCCTCAGTGGAAAAATCTACCATAAGGACTTTTTCGCACTTAAAGATATCAATCTTGAAATTAAGCGTGGAGAGGTGATTGGAATTGTTGGAAAAAACGGTAGCGGGAAGTCGACCTTGCTAAAGATACTGTCGCGCGTACTAACTCCAAGCAGCGGTGAGTATATGGTAAAAGGAAAGGTTTCATCATTGCTGGAACTTGGCTCCGGCTTTAACCCGGAGTTAACTGGACTGGAAAATGTTTATTTCTATGGAACCATACTTGGTCTGACCGAAGAGAAAATTAAAGGCAAATTACAGGAAATCCTCGATTTTGCAGATATTGGAGATTTTATCTACCAGCCGCTTAAAACGTACTCAAGCGGAATGAAGTCACGTCTTGCTTTCTCTGTTGCTGTTAATGTTGATCCAGATATCCTAATCTTAGATGAAGTGCTGGCTGTAGGGGATGAGTTGTTTAGAAGGAAATGTTATGCCAAGATGGAGGGATTTTTTAAGGGACAGAAGACTATTATTTTTGTAAGTCACAGTGTGCCTGATATTAACCAGTTATGTAGCAGAGCAGTTATGTTGAGTGGTGGGGAGTTAATGCTCGAGGGACATACAAAGATGGTAACAATGTACTACCAAAAGATGCTGTTTGCAAATAAACCGGAAGTGAGAAATGTAATCAAAGAGATAGACGAACTTCAAAAAGACGAACAAAAGAAACTTGCTTTCCTTCTTGAACCTGAGAAACATAAAGTTGAGGAAAAAGTCTCCTCAAATCCTGCAGTTACGATACCGAAAGAAACTTCTAGTAATGTGGTTGAATATGAAAAACAAATTTTAAAGAGCAAGCTGAAACCCTATAATGTTAAAGGCTTTTTACCAAGCAGTACAATGATAATCCAGAATGTTGATGTTGAAATTAACGATTTTAAGATATTAACCATAAATGGTGAGTTGGTTAATCACCTGGTAACAGGCCAGAACTATATTTATCAATACAAAGTTACATTCAACCAAGCATTAAGTAATATTAATTTTGGCATGGGGATCAAGAGTGAAAAAGGAGTACCTATATCCTGGATTATTTACCCTACTTCCAATAATCTATATCTTGATCAAACCTTCGATAGAGGTAGTAAAATTCTAGTCAGTACTCAGTTTCAGTGCCTTCTATTACCAGGGACATATTACCTTGATGCTGGAATAAGAATGCTTAAAGATGACACAATATTTATCGCTGTAAAAGCCAGAGATTGCCTCGTATTTAAGGTATTGAAAGATGAACATAATTTGGGTGGGATTGTGTATCTTTCACAACAAATGGAAATAAAGCAACTTCAATAAGAAATGGGCTACAGCAAGGTTTTCAATAAAGATTTTATATTTATCACCGGTGCTCCTCGATCGGGTACATCAATGATAACAAAGATCATCGGTGCGCATCCTGATATTGCAATGGTAATGGAAAATATTTTTGAAAACCGTAGGAGACACTGGCAAAGACCTGATTTCTGGAATCGTCATGAAGAACTCCAAAAAAAGGTATTCGAATTTTATATAAAGTTCAATGAGCCAATCCTGGGAAATAAGGTTTGCACCCCCGATGTTTGGTTGTATGAAGACATCATCAGCTTTTGCTCCTTGTTTAATCGGTTAAAGATATTGTTCGTAATCCGCGACCCCAAAGCAGTTGTAATCTCCAGGCATAAAAGGGAAAATCACGATGTTCATTTCAACGATTTGGCAAAGACCCACCTCAACCTGGATTTTTCAGCCAGAACCAGAACGTTCCTTTCTTCGTGGTCAGAAAGCATTTTGATTTATGAAAAGCTCAAAACTGCTTATCCCACCTTTGTTCGCATTGTGTATTATGATGATTTGGTCAGAAATTTTGAACCCGGTGTTAATGGAATTTTCGATTTTCTGGAATTAAAATTTGTTCAGGAAATAAATGACTGGTACAAAATACCTCATTATAATGCCAATGGAGTAAAAGTGAGTGATTTAAAATACACTGATACACGTGTGTTCTCAAAAGACATCAATATTGATGAATTACCCCGGGACTTTATCATGTACCGGAATGAAATCCTGCACTACGAAAAGTTTCTTTTGCGACAGTTGTAATTCAACATGACTATAAATACATTTTACATACTTGCTGATTGCAACCAATTCTCATTGACTGAGAAAATTTCTCCCGTTCCTGTCATTAGTCTTGAAAAACACCAGTCCTTCCATCTGCCCGATATCAAGCCTTTTAACGAAGAAGTAACATGTGATTTAATCAACTGCGGCTGCCGTTTAAATAGTTTTATCTGGATATCACACGAAAAGAAAGCTTTATATTTTGAAAATCCCAAGGCAGGATCATCTTCAATAAAAGCCTCTCTGAACATGAATGACCCGGATTTGCTTACATGCCTTGTGCGCATACTTTCAGAATGGTTTCATGTAAAAAAGTATTTAATCAGAATAAATGACTATCATGCCGTTTTATCCGAAAACGATGTTGTAGATGCCGTCAGGAGCATCAACGACATTGTTAAATTCAAAACTGAATTAATTGATAAACAACCGCTTATCACTAACTACTCAAATACCAAAGGCTTTGAGCTGTATTTTGGAAAGCGGGAACAATTGGGTAAGCTGTTCAATGATTATTTTGCATTTAGCTTCTCCCGCAATCCATATAATAAGTTCATTTCAAATTATTTAATGTTTGTCCAAAAGAAATTCAGGATCACCCAGCTTGAGTTGCTTGACAGGAAGTCTCATGAGCATTTGAGTATTGACGACTTTGTTGATCTTACGCAAAGGATTAATAACCACCATTGGAATAAACAAAGCTTGTTCGTCCCGGAATTCATTACCGGTTTTAAAAGCTATTTTGTAGGTAAACTTGAGAATTTTAATGAGGACTGGAAGTTGGTATCCGAAAAGCTTGGAACTGAATATGTTTATAAACATATCAACACGACAGAACAAAATGACAGTATAGCCATTGATCAACGACACATCACCGGTATGATAAGGTCTGTTTACAGAGAGGACTACTTAAGGTTCAATTACGAATGAGCAGATTCATAGTAATCACCACGATTCACGATAAAACACAAGCCATTGTTGAAATAGAAAAACTCGACGGTTGGCATATTGTGTTGGTTGGCGATGTAAAATCAGTTCCAGTCAAAAGTACGGATAAACTTACTTTTCTTTCAATTAATGATCAGGAAAAACTAGGGTTTGCGCTTACAGCGCTTTCAAACAAAAACCATTATGCACGGAAAAACATAGGTTATCTCTTTGCCATAAAAAATGGAGCCGAGATCATTTACGATACTGATGATGACAACATTCCCTATCCGGGTTGGTCTTTCCCCGATTTTAAATGCGACAGAATCTGTACTTCTAAGAATAAATTCATCAACGCATATAAGCTTTTTACAGATGAACTCATCTGGCCACGCGGTTTTCCGCTCGACGAAATCAGCAACCAGGAATCTTACAAGTTAAATAACAGTAATTCATTAAATATTGGAATCTGGCAGGGTATGGCAGACAATGAACCCGATGTAGATGCCATTTACAGACTGGTATTCAATAAATCAATAAAGTTTAACTCAACAGCACCATTTTGTTTGCCCAGGAATTCCTATTGCCCCATAAACAGCCAAAACACACTCTGGAAAAAAGAGTTGTTTTATCTGCTGTATCTGCCGAATACAGTCAGTTTCCGGTTTACTGACATACTGCGGGGATATATCGCACAACGCCTGCTCTGGCAGCACAATCTCCTTACCGGTTTTACAGGAGCCACAGTTTACCAGGAACGTAATCCGCATAATTTGATGAATGATTTCAGGGATGAGATCATTTTTTATACCCGTACCAAAGAAATTGTGGAACTGCTCGAATATATGAGCCTGACAAGTTCGTCAAATGAAAATATATTTCTGGTTTACGAAAAGCTTTATCAAAACAAAATTGTTACAAAACCAGAACTGGCGTTGTGCAAGGCATGGCTTAGCGATTTAAGTCAATTCGCGGTATGAACCCAAAGAAATATATTTTCATAATGGGGCATCCCCGCAGTGGTTCCACCCTGCTGCAACAACTCCTTGCAACAAGTCCACATGTGAGTTCTTTACCTGGTGAAAGAGCCCAATTATTTACCAGACAAAATAACATTAAACACTTTCAGTCATTTTGGGATAAATATTACCGTTTCGACTTCCCGTCAATAAAAGCTTACCTTCATACACTATGGAACACGGAAAAACCAATATTTCCTGATAAAAGTCCACCTTTTATACTTCACTTTGATAAAATATCAGAAACCTTCGAAAACACTTACTTTCTATGTCTTGTCAGGAATCCGTATGCCTTCACCACCAGCGTAAAAACCAGGTTTCCAGACGACTTATCAGTCTATTATTTAGACAATAAAGATTTATACCAGGTGCACAAAGCTTTGAAGAAGTCGCAGGCTCTTATTGATAGCTTAAATTATAAAATCATCACACCGCCTGAAAAATATACATTCTCATCCTTTTACGAGCATACTACTAATTACTTTTCCGGCCATCACGTTCAATTGCTAAGAAGGCTAAACTAATACAAAATGAAGATTTCCGTTATTGCCTGGAATGGTAGCTTCAGGGAGAAATATCACACCATTCATGCTTTCGGTAACCAAACCCTTGCAAGAGGTAAATTCGAGTTTATCTGGGTTGACTATTATCGCGCTAACCATGATCTAAAGAATCAGATTGGCGCATATTCAAATTTTAGATTATTAAACCTTGAACGCCCTGCCTCTGAACCCTGGCATCTCGGAAAGTGCATCAATGCCGGAGTGACTTCAAGTACCGGTGATTTGCTTGTAATACCCGACGGAGACATCCTGGTAGCTCCTGATTTTCTTGAGTATGTCTACAAGCAGCATTTATCTGATGAAAACCTGGTTATGTATCACTTTCGATATGAGGAGGCTGAAAAAGATCACCATCCCGCGTTGAGCTATACAATTGATTATCTCGATAAATACACAAAAGTTTTGTACCCTGCCAATTATGCTGCCTGTTATTCCCTCAAAAGAAAAAACTTCGACGGTGTTAAAGGGTATGAGGAGCACCCTTGCTTTTCTGGAGCCGGCATGCAGGCTGCAGAAATCAATATCAGGTTTAAAAATGCAGGCCTGGCAATCAAATGGGACAAAAAAAAGAAAACATACCATCCGTGGCATCCTAATACTGCAGTAACAAGCCAGCTTAACCGTGTCAGAAGTTTGTTAAGGATTGCCCGGATTTATCATGACTGGATCAATCCCTATGCCGGTATCGAACAGTCCTGGATTTACAGATGTCGCTTGCATAATCTTGACATATATGCCGATGAGGCACAATGCGATAAATATCTCGAAACAATTAAAAACATGGATCCTGAGAAATACAGCCACTTTCTAAGCATGATAAAATAATTATGAGAAACTGCCTGATATTAGGCTTTGGCCGTAGCGGAACCAGTATGATGGGTGGAATTCTCCACCAGGCTGGTTACTACATGGGCGATCACCTTTATCCGCCCCGCCAAAGTAACCCCAAAGGATTTTATGAGGATAAAGAGATTAACCGTATCAATGAAATGATCCTGGAAAATTATGACGGAATAGTTAAAAGAGACCAGGACCATGATTATAAACTTTATTCCCCCTACAAACCCCGTTTCGGCCACCGCTGGTTGTCATTTATACCGTTTGATACAAACATAGAATGTAACAACCCGGAGTTAATCAACGAAATTATCCATTATACGGGCAAGCAACCCTTTGCATACAAAGACCCCCGCTTCTGCTTTACATTGGATGTGTGGAGTGAGTATTTGAAAACTGACACATTGATATTAGTGATGCTAAGAGACCCTTTCGCCACCGTGCAAAGTGTTCTTGACGAATGTGACGGTGTTAATTATTTGAAAGACTTCGCCATAAGCAGGCAGCTTGCTATTGACCTTTGGGTGAATTACTACAAACGGGTTCAGCAATTGATTGATAAAAACATTTCTAAGATACTTATAGTTGACTATGATAAGTTGATTGCAGGAAAAGCTTTAAACAAAATATCAGAAATGCTGGGAGTAAGCCTGAAAAATGATTTCATTGAGCCTGCTCTCAACAGGTCTTCAAAGATTAATCATAATAAGGTGTACAATGGTTTCGACACTGAAGAAATGCTTACTCTCTTTACTTCATTATCCACGTAGTAAAATTATTCTTGTTCTTCCATTCATGAAAGTATCAAATTACCTCCCTAAACATTTCCAGCCAACATGCATACACCCTTAATCCAACTCACAGTAATCGTTTGCACGCACAACCGGCGAAAATATATCGCTGATTGCCTCCATTCACTTTCAAAGCAAACGGTTAACTTTGACAATTATCAAGTGCTTGTAATTGATAATGCCTCTAAAGACGACACGTATGGTTTTGTAACTGATTATTTAAGCCAGCATAATCTGCCCAATTTTACTATTATCAAGGAACCTGAGGTTGGGCTAAGCAACGCCAGGAACCGCGGCCTGGCTGAAACACAAACAGATTATATCGCTTTCATAGACGATGATGCCCGCGTTCCTGAAAACTGGATTGAAACTGCCCTGCAAATTATAACCGAACACCAACCCGATATTTTTGGCGGTCCGGCCTACCCAATCTTCCCATCCGGTAAACCCGAATGGTATAAAGATGAATACGGGGTACGTGGCGATATGGGAGAAACCGGTTTTATTACCAAAGGTTTTATAATAGGCACCAACATTTTCTTCCGGAGAGAATTATTGATTGAATATGGAGGTTTTGATCCTGAACTGGGCATGAAAGGCAACAGCATTGGATACCATGAAGAAACCAGGCTTGTAAACCGTGCTTTTGCTGAAGCACGCAAAGTATATTATTCTAAAGAACTGCTTGTCCGTGATTTTATTCCCGATTACAAACGAAGCCTTGCCTTTTATATCTATG
>CAYQRU010000155.1:0-7189 GCA_964419945.1 uncultured Bacteroidales bacterium
CCTCAGGGATACAGAAATCTTTTTGGCGACAAAGGACTTACCTGGCTCAATCGGAATTCAAAAAGCAACGCCATAAATATTTTTGATGACGTGTTCGGCCTTTTCGATTTTTTAAAAATTAGCAAAACCAAACTAAGTAAAATCACAAAAAAAAATACTGTTTTTGTGAACCACCGCCTCAACCTCCCAGATTTAATAAACGAGCTTAAATCGTTCGACGAAGTATATTACTATTTTCCTGATTCCAAACCTCTTAACTTGCTTTTCGAGAGCGCCGTTTTATCAAATTTTTATGAAGCAAAACGGCTATAAAAACTGTCCTTTACTTTTCCTCAACAAAAAATTTTTTTTGCTCTAAAAATTTAACCCCCCCAAACAAAATGAAAACACCAATAAAAGTTGGAACCGACACCAAGCGCCTCCAGGTTGCTGTTGAAGCGCATCAGCAATTAGCTAAGAACCTCACCAGGTTGTTTGAAGTTTCTCACACCATTTTCCCTGTCTTCAGCATCAAGGATTTATTTGAATTATCGCGCAAGCCCCTGGGCGATGTGGTTGATGACTGGTGCGCCAAGCACTTCATCCGCACGCAGCCAGAGAAATTTGGCCAGTTTGATCCTGGGGCCGCCATTCGCGCCGGCCTCGTAAAGTTCCCGGACTTCCATCCCATCAAAGAAGCCCACAGCCATGTATTCAGCACTTTGCGCAATGCAATGGGAGAGTATTACACCGGCCCGCGCCTGCAAATTCTCAGAATGTTCAATAATGAGAAATTCGAGTTAACACCGGAGATATGGCAGGAATTGGAAAATTTTTACAGTTTCTGGGCTACAACCGAAAAAGAGATCAGTCTTTACAACGCCTTGCAGCGCCTTGTTGCCTGCCTGGAAAACGTCTCAGATCATGGAATCAAACTAAAGGGAGATTTTTCCCTGCAACAGATCGGCAACTTGACAGAGTTAATTCAAATCGTAAACGATCGGTTTATGGTTAGGCCTGACGCCATTTATAAGATTTTGCCAGAGAGCAAGATTTTCCCTGAGAAGGGCAACATTGCACTAATGTTTCAGATTTAACATTTTCTAAAATCAGTACCCCCTGTCGCAATGCCGGGGGGTACTTAAAAATCAAAAAAATGACCGAAACAGCAACAGCCACAACCCAAAAATTTTTATTATGAACATTTTATCAGAAATTGTCAGCAGTCCCTGGTTTATCGAAGCCGGGTTCGCAAGTCAGTACGCGCCAATAGTGGCAAACATGCTCAAGGGCGAAGCCCCTCATTTCCTGCCCGAGAAAGCAGCACAAACCCAGATCAGTTTTCTAAATGGCCCGCGCACGTGGACGGTTGATGTTGGAAACATTTTGGATTATTTAGACGAAATCGAAGAACCATCTGCGTTTATTGTTCACATTGTCGGGCCAATAACAAAGTACGATCAGTATTGCGGGCCTTCAGGCATGGCCGCCAAAACAGCCTGGTTAAAAATTGCCGACCAGCACCCGAACATTGTTGCTCATGTCTTGAAGTTAGATTCCGGCGGCGGTTCCGGATTTGCCGCCCGGCTAATGTCCGAATGTATCTCCGAACTTACAAAGCCGGTTTATGCATTTATTGATGATTTGGGAGCTTCAGCAGCGTACTGGATCGCATCCAGCGCAAAGGCTGTAATTTCTTCCAGCACCATGACCAGGGTTGGCAGCATCGGAACCTACCTGAGTGTTGCCGACTATAGCAAATATTTCGAGCAACAAGGCATCCGGATCACTGATGTGTATGCCAAAGCCTCATCCGATAAAAACCAGGATTATCTCCGGGCAATTAAGGGAGATACCAAGATGGTGCAGCAACTTGCAAACGAGTATAATCAGTTCTTTCTTTCGCATGTCCGCAACCAGCGCCGGGGCAAACTTAAAAACAGCACCTGGGATTCCGGTAAAATGTTCTTTGCAAAAGAAGCGCAAACCATTGGCCTCGTTGACGATGTTATGTCGTTCGAACAATGTGTTGAGGGAATTTTGCTTGAACACACTAAAAAGAAATAAAATGCAGCAGCCAACATTCAAATTTGATATTTGGCAGCAATGCCTCATGTATGAGTTTCTTCAGGCGGCGATGGTTCTTATGCCCGAGGATTGGCCGCCGCGCGAGAAGTGGCTCCAGTTTCCCGGGCTATGTGATTATGAAATAGAACTAACATTCACCCGCAATGATAAGTTTATCCGGATAGTTTTTGAAAAGCCGGTTGACATTGATGGTGAGGTAAGCCGGGCATTTCGTTATCTCCCGGCCAGTGCACCCCCAGAAAAGCATCTGAGTAGTCAAAAAATATCGCCTAACTAATGGAAACTTTCAACACCACCACAGCCCGATCGCTTAAGGAATTACGTTTTCAGGTTGTGCTTAATGCTTTATCGTTATTCGAAGCAGCCAGGCAAAACGATGATTATATGACGATGATCGTAGCAGCCGAAGAATTAGCAACTTTACTTTCAATAAGCCAATACTCATGCACAGGAAAGCCCAACTCCACAATGAATTGAAGGCAACGACCTTCGACCTGATTCAACGCAGCCTCACCGACAATCCGGAACGCCCAACAGTAAAACTTACCACCGAGCAGAGCCAGATCAGGGAGCGGTGGCTAAGTGCATACCATTTCTGGGTAAACAATCCTATCCTTCAGGACAGTGAGGTTGTCAATTACCTGGTCAATGATTTTAAAATGAGCCGCCGGGCTGCGTACTATGATTTGGGTTTTGTTAAGAGGATGCTGGGTAATGTTACCCTGGCACATAAGGCCTGGCATCGCCACGAAGTAATTGTAATGGCAAAAGAAACATACAATCTATCAAAAACTCTTGAGGATCCCGCAGGCATGGCAGCGGCCGCCCGCTTAATTATTCAATGCATGCAGCTTGACAAAACCGAATCCGACGACCTGCCCTGGGATCAAATGATTCCACCCAATTTTGAGCCAAGCACGGACATCACGGTGCTGGGCTTCACACCCGATCCCAACATAGAGCAGCGCCGCCGTGCAATGCGAGAAAAGTATTTAAAGAAATTCGATCCCGAATATGCCGTTACGGTTGAGATCGAATAGGTGAACTGGTTTTCATTTGTTTTGCCGGATTTACGAAAGTAAGTCCGGTTTTTTTTGTAGCTGCAAAGATCAAACATTTCATTTTTTCAACAAAACCACTTGCTGCATACCAGTTTCGCACTTGCAGCATGGGTTTCTGATGCCTGGTGCAGCACAACAGGAGCCGGTAATGAAGTGCAACATTAAAACATTATAATAATTTCATTCTCAGCATATAACGCAAAGGTTGCAGCCATGTAGCAGCGAGCGCGATACAGGGCGGCGCGGGCACAGGAGAGATTTTATTGCACTGTGGAGCCGGTTTTTTGATATTAATTAGTTGAATAACAGCAAAATAACATTTTTTTAATGTCAAAAACGCGATATTTTGAGGGTGCTGCAAATAAAAAATCCATAATTCCCATGAAAGCCTGAGCATTTCTTCGGGGCGGCCACCTTGTGGTGAAAAAGAGGGGGGGTTTTCAATATCATTATTGAAAACTATAAAGTCTTCACCTTCGTTAAAATCTTGATATAAAGCTCTTTTGGCTTTTTCCTGGAAAGCGGATCAGTTGGTTGCATCCGGAATGCTCAAGCAACCATAACGCCCACCGTTACAGTTCAGTTATGGTGCTCGGAGCCACAACTGAATGAATAAATGACTTGCTGAAAACTGCCCGAACCGTTGGAAACACCAGTGTTTTCGTTGGAGTTTTCTTGAACATTCAGGAAAACTATAAAATCTGAGTTTTCTGTAAAGAGTTATATTTTAGCCTGTTACGGCAATTGGCCGCAGTAATGCCAGGTAATGGAATGAGGTCATTTATTCGGCTCAGTTGGTGGATCCCGAGTGCTCAACTGTGGTTCTGGCAACCACGGTTCAACTATGGGGTTTAGCTCCATTGTTCGGATTTCAGTTGTGTGTACGGCACACACGGTTCAACTGTGGGGCTGTGAGCCAATGTTGGCACACAAAGCCCGCTGTTTACATTATTTGGCTCAAATATGGCTTTTTAAGAAAAGAGCACAAAATAAAAACGCTGTAATTCAGATGCTTACAGCGTTTTTTATATACTTTCGTTGTCCGACTAGTTTTTGAAAAGCCGGTTGACATTGATGGTGAGGTAAGCCGGGCATTTCGTTATCTCCCGGCCAGTGCACCCCCAGAAAAGCATCTGAGTAGTCAAAAAATATCGCCTAACTAATGGAAACTTTCAACACCACCACAGCCCGATCGCTTAAGGAATTACGTTTTCAGGTTGTGCTTAATGCTTTATCGTTATTCGAAGCAGCCAGGCAAAACGATGATTATATGACGATGATCGTAGCAGCCGAAGAATTAGCAACTTTACTTTCAATAAGCCAATACTCATGCACAGGAAAGCCCAACTCCACAATGAATTGAAGGCAACGACCTTCGACCTGATTCAACGCAGCCTCACCGACAATCCGGAACGCCCAACAGTAAAACTTACCACCGAGCAGAGCCAGATCAGGGAGCGGTGGCTAAGTGCATACCATTTCTGGGTAAACAATCCTATCCTTCAGGACAGTGAGGTTGTCAATTACCTGGTCAATGATTTTAAAATGAGCCGCCGGGCTGCGTACTATGATTTGGGTTTTGTTAAGAGGATGCTGGGTAATGTTACCCTGGCACATAAGGCCTGGCATCGCCACGAAGTAATTGTAATGGCAAAAGAAACATACAATCTATCAAAAACTCTTGAGGATCCCGCAGGCATGGCAGCGGCCGCCCGCTTAATTATTCAATGCATGCAGCTTGACAAAACCGAATCCGACGACCTGCCCTGGGATCAAATGATTCCACCCAATTTTGAGCCAAGCACGGACATCACGGTGCTGGGCTTCACACCCGATCCCAACATAGAGCAGCGCCGCCGTGCAATGCGAGAAAAGTATTTAAAGAAATTCGATCCCGAATATGCCGTTACGGTTGAGATCGAATAGGTGAACTGGTTTTCATTTGTTTTGCCGGATTTACGAAAGTAAGTCCGGTTTTTTTTGTAGCTGCAAAGATCAAACATTTCATTTTTTCAACAAAACCACTTGCTGCATACCAGTTTCGCACTTGCAGCATGGGTTTCTGATGCCTGGTGCAGCACAACAGGAGCCGGTAATGAAGTGCAACATTAAAACATTATAATAATTTCATTCTCAGCATATAACGCAAAGGTTGCAGCCATGTAGCAGCGAGCGCGATACAGGGCGGCGCGGGCACAGGAGAGATTTTATTGCACTGTGGAGCCGGTTTTTTGATATTAATTAGTTGAATAACAGCAAAATAACATTTTTTTAATGTCAAAAACGCGATATTTTGAGGGTGCTGCAAATAAAAAATCCATAATTCCCATGAAAGCCTGAGCATTTCTTCGGGGCGGCCACCTTGTGGTGAAAAAGAGGGGGGGTTTTCAATATCATTATTGAAAACTATAAAGTCTTCACCTTCGTTAAAATCTTGATATAAAGCTCTTTTGGCTTTTTCCTGGAAAGCGGATCAGTTGGTTGCATCCGGAATGCTCAAGCAACCATAACGCCCACCGTTACAGTTCAGTTATGGTGCTCGGAGCCACAACTGAATGAATAAATGACTTGCTGAAAACTGCCCGAACCGTTGGAAACACCAGTGTTTTCGTTGGAGTTTTCTTGAACATTCAGGAAAACTATAAAATCTGAGTTTTCTGTAAAGAGTTATATTTTAGCCTGTTACGGCAATTGGCCGCAGTAATGCCAGGTAATGGAATGAGGTCATTTATTGGTTTGCTCACGTATCGTTCAGAGCTGCACTGTACCGGTTCATGGCTTCAATCATGTTTTGTTTGCCTACCTTAGTGTAATGCGCCCGCAGTACTTCAGGAGTATCGCCAACGATCAGGCTCCGTACCTCAACCGGAACCTCAAGCGAAAGGAGGTTGTTGTTTACGGTTTTCCGGCTTACCTTGAATGTAAGTCTCTTGTCAATGCCTGCTTTTTGAGCAATTTCTTTCAGCTTTTTGTTTGTGGTTTGGTTGGTTTTCACATCAAAAAGACTTTCATTGTCCAATCCCATTTTGGGGAGCAATGCCAACGCAGGTGGAATCAGAGGAATAAAGGCTGCTTTCTTGGTTTTTTGCTGCTCAAAATCAATGAAGTAACCGTCGTTATCGCTTACCAGGTTGCGGAATTTCAGAGCCGTTACATCGCAAAACCTGATTCCGGTATAGCAGGCAAAAAGAAAGTACCGCAGCACGTTTTGCAGATTCCGGGGTAACTGCTCTGCATCATACAGCAATTGCAGCTCTCTAATTTCTGAAAGATTCAGGGTATCGGTTTTGCCAGGAATGTTTTTGATCGGATAATTGCGGAACGGACTTTTTTCAATCACATCCTGTTTAATCGCAGCGTTCACTATACGCCGGATAAACTCCAGGCTTTTGTTCGTGGTATTCTCGTTATTGTTCAGGTTCCTGCAATGGTTTTCATAATCGGATAAAAAGTTAAGGTCAATGTCTCCGAAAGTCAGATCAGGAGCAAACTTTTTCAACTTACCTATATGTTTCCGGTAAAACCTTCGTGTGCCTTCAGCAAATTTGTGTTGGTTCCGCTTCAGGTGCATCTCCGCAAACTGATAAAAGGAATCCTGATTTGCACTATCGCCCAGGAACCGCCTTGTAAAATCCTTCATTTCAGGCCGGAGTTTCTTAGCCAGGAAGTAATTTTCAATATTCAGCGCCTTACTTTTCAGGTTGCTAATCGCAAGGTTCTTTTCATGGTTTCTCGGGTCGGTACGCCTTACCAGTTCTTTATCCGGGTCAAAATCATTGGGTAACACATCGAAGCCCACCGGAAAATATTTCGTTTTACGGCCAATTATTACCCTCAAGGCTAACTGATGGGATCCGTCGGACTTCACAAAATTGCGGCACAATACTTTTATATTCACCTTTGCCATATATGTTTTTCAGATTAGTAAGTAATTGGTAAACATTTTGACAAAAATAGTAGATTTTTGGTTTCCAAACATTAAAAAAAGGGCTTTGTTAAAGCCCTGATTTTCTAAAGATTGGAATTTCTGTTTGTATGGTTTAAACCCGTTTCGAGGTCTC
>CAYQRU010000156.1:0-7169 GCA_964419945.1 uncultured Bacteroidales bacterium
CTGCCGGAGACTTTACCCTGACCGCCAACTTTGAAATGATGGATTATACCCTGACTTTGCTTGTGAATCCCGTTCAGGGTGGATTCGTTATAGGGGCCGGAACATACTATTATGGGCAGTGGGTAAACATCAACGCCTTTACAAGTACTGGTTACGCTTTCGTCAACTGGACTGATTTGAGCGGGAACGTAATCTCTACCAATCCGGCCAACACCATCGCCATGCCGGCCAATAACCTGATCCTTATAGCGAATTTTGAAATGATTGATTACACCCTTGCTTTGCTGGTTAATCCCGCCCAGGGAGGAACAGTTACAGGAGCCGGAACATACAACTTAGGGGATCTGGTTGAAATAAATGCCATTCCCAACACCGGATACTCTTTTGTCAACTGGTCAAACCTTAATGGTACTGTCATTTCAACAAATCCGGCAATTACTTTTACAATGCCTTCAAACAACCTGTTCCTGATAGCGAACTTCGAGCTGATTGATTATACCCTCTTTTTGCTGGTTAATCCCGCCCAAGGTGGAACCGTCACAGGAGCCGGAACATACAATTACGGAGAATTGATAAATATCAATGCCTTTCCGAACGCAGGATTCACTTTCTTAAACTGGACGGATATCAGCGGAAACGTCATCTCCGCTAATGCGGCTAATACCATTACCATACCAACCAATAACCTGATCCTAATCGCTAACTTTGAACCGGTTGATTACATCCTCACTTTAATCGCTAATCCCTCTCAGGGTGGAACCATCAGCGGAGCAGGAAATTATTGTTTTGGTGAACTTGTGGATATTAATGCCGTTCCCGGTACCGGATATACTTTTATAAACTGGACAAATCTGAATGGCACTGTCATTTCCACAATCCCTACAATCACGATAGCTATGCCTTCAAACAACCTGACCCTGATCGCCAATTTTGGACTGATTGATTATGTTCTCACCCTGGTTGCAAATCCTTCTCAGGGAGGAACCATTTCAGGAGCCGGAACTTACCATTTTGGTGAAATGGTTTATGTAACCGCTGATCCAAACATTGGATATTCTTTCGTTAACTGGACTGACCTCAGTGGAAGCATCATCTCAACCAATCCGGCAAACACCATCACCATGCCGGCCAATGATCTTACACTGGTCGCCAACTTTGAACTGATAGATTACACCCTCGCATTGCTGGTCAATCCCGCACAGGGTGGAACTGTCAGCGGTGCCGGAACCTATAACTTTGGAGATCTTATTGATGTAAATGCTTTTCCAAACACCGGTTACTTTTTCGTTAACTGGACAGATATCGGGGGAAACGTCATCTCCACCAACCCGGCAAACACCATTACCATGCCGGCCAGTGAAATAACCCTGTTCGCGAACTTTGAACTGATCACCTTCACTGTTACTTTTACAGTTAAAGATGAAAACAACACACCGGTTACATCAGCTTCTATTACCCTCGGAACCTTTAATAATATTCCGGGAGACTATACATTTGAGAATATATTGCCCGGAACATATAATTATATGATTACCGCCGAAGGTTATCAAAGCGCCTTCGGTATTTTGATTATTAATCAAAACGAAACCATCAATGTCACCCTGCAAAGAATAATTTACAGCGTTTTGGCAAGTTCCGGTGAAAACGGCATGATTGATCCTACAGGACTGATCATGGTACCTCACGGAAGTAACCAGTCTTTCTGTATTACCGCCTGTGATGGACATTATATTGATGATGTTTTGGTAGATAACCAAAGCGTTGGACCGGTTTCATATTACGAATTTGTGAATATAACCAGTAATCACAGCATTCATGCAGCATTCGCGACCAATGTATATATTATCTCTGCCGTTCCGAATAATCCCGCCTGGGGTAATGTAACCGGTTCAGGTATCTATGAACATGGACAAACGGTAACCGTACATGCCGTTGCCGCTCCTGATTACAAATTTATTGAATGGCAGGAAGAAGGGATCGTTGTTTCAACGGATACCATGTATGTTTTCACTGCTCTTGGCAACCGCTCTCTCTTTGCTGTATTTGATTTCGCATTTGGGATTCCTGTGGTAGAAAGTGCGAATTTGCAGGTAGATATCTATCCCAATCCGGCCAATGATTTTGTTACCGTCGAAATAAAAAATCCAAACCTACGGATTGAAACAATCAGGATTTTTGACATACAGGGCATGGAACTGGATGGTATTTTGAATCCGCAAAAACAGGATCATTATGCCTTACATGTCAGTCAGTTCATGCCTGGTGCATACATTATCAGAATTATTACTTCTGGTGGTATCATCAATAAACGACTGATCGTATTCTGATGATGGAAGATTAACGAACTCCGGTAATGAGTTGCAGGCTCAAAGAGAATGTGAAAACTAATTCTGCCCACTCTATAATACCGTTTAGAGTCATATCATGCCAAATATACGTTACACCTGAGTGGTATGAACAGGATTACCCCAGACAGTCATTATAGTTCAAACCTTCTTATGAGCAATCTGGATTTATTACATGCCTGTATACAATGAAAGTATCACGATTGAGATCACAAAACTCAGTAAAGTGACGATGATCCCAGGTTTCAGAAATTCAAAAAAGCCAATTTTCACACCTTCCTTTTCTGCCGATTCAATTACAATCAGGTTGGCAATAGCACCAATGATAGTTGCATTGCCGGCAAGTGTGGATGCCGATGCAAGGCTTAACCACAGCAGATCGCTTCCTGCCGCCCTCATAAATGGTAACATTACTATTGTAAAAGGTACATTGCTGACAATCTGAACCATGACCAGGTTCAATCCATGAAGGGTTGCAATGCCTCTTATGCTTTCTGAAAGCAGGTTGGCATTAATATAATAGCTCAGTAATCCAGATTTTTCGATGCCTTTCACCACAATAAAAAGTGAAGCGAAAAACAGCAGCAACACCCAGTCAACTGTCTCAATCACGCGCGAAGGTTTAATTTTTCCAAGCAACAATATCAGAGAAGCGCCTATGAGTGCAATCACCGGAATTGGCAAATTCATATG
The DNA here is from genome assembly GCA_964419945.1 of uncultured Bacteroidales bacterium. Classification (GTDB taxonomy): domain Bacteria; phylum Bacteroidota; class Bacteroidia; order Bacteroidales; family JAAYJT01; genus JAAYJT01. Next base: position 3,039 of record CAYQRU010000156.1, read on the forward strand.
ATGCCCTGTGAAGAAAAGCAGGATTACAAGTAAAAAAACCGGGACCGAAAACTTCATGGAACTGAAGTGATAATCAAATCCTTGTCCGTTAAAATGAATTTTTGTTTTGTTGCGGAATACTTTTGGGTATAACAGTCGAACTACCCAAACAATCAGCAACATACTTAATATACTCACAGGTGCCAGCCTTACTAAAAATTCAGCATAACCTATTCCAGAGTTTACACCTATCAGCATATTCTGTGGGTTACCGGTTATGGCCATCACACTGCCGGCATTTGAAGCAAGAATTTCAGCAATCAGATAAGGTACCGGATTCAGACCCGAGGAACGACAAATCATGATAATAACCGGGGTAAAAAGTAATACGACAGCATCATTAACCAGAAAAGCACTGGCAAAACCGGTAAAGAACGTGATGATGATGAGCAGACGCCATTGATTTTCGGAATAAGCAATGGTTTTGGAAGCAATAAATAAAAAAAAACCATCAAGCTGCAGTGTTGCAATCATGATCATCATACCTAATAACAGTGCAATCGTATTAAAATCAATGGCTGTAATGGCCTCCTCAAAACTCAAAACACCAAAAAGTATCATGGCTACCGCGCCAAAAAATGCCGCTGATGGTCTGTCAATATTTACTTTCGGTAACCGGGTGAAAATGATGCCGGTATAAGTGATAATAAAAATGATGAGTGCTGTCGTTGGCATTTTTATGACTGTTTAAAAACTGCTAAATTATTATAATTTCCCGGGCGCAGTTCAATCATGCAATTCCTGCAGCAGTAAACTGAAAAATACTACCTGGTCACTTACCACTAATAGTAACCTTGATATGCATGAATGAATTGCCTGGAAAAACAAAATGAACTGATTCCCGTTTAATTCCCAAAGTGGGAATTTGTGAGCAGCTATATTAAAAACCTTATTGAACGTGGTGAGGGACAGCATCTCGATTTCAAATTTGAGATTGCCGATTCACGTAAGATTGCACGCTCTCTTGTAGCTTTCTCGAACAGTGAGGGTGGAACCTTGCTCATTGGTGTCAAGGATAACGGATCTGTTGCAGGTGTCAGATCTGAAGAGGAATTTTATATGGTAGAAGCTGCTGCCAGCCTTTATTGTAAGCCACCAGTCAGCTTTCAGGTTCATGAATGGAACGTGGAAGGCAGGACAGTACTCGAAATCACTATTCTTTCTGATCCTGATGTGTTGCGCAGCGCTCCGGATAAAAGTGGAAACTGGAAAGTCTATATTCGCGTTAATGACCATAATCTGTTGGTAAACAATGTGTATTTGCAGGCAAGAAAAAGAAAGCGTGCTACCGGAGGAGTGTTTCTTGCCTATACTGAAAAGGAAAAAACACTGCTGAAATACCTTGACCAACATTTCAGTATCACGCTTTCAAAATATTGCCGCATCGCGAAACTTAATAAACATAAAGCAGAAAAGATCCTGGCCTGTTTTATTGCACTCGGTATTATTGAGCAGGTTCTCACAGAGAATGGCTGTTATTACAAACTCAAAGATGGCAATCTGCTATTTCCGATAGATGGTAAGTATCCGGCAGGATTTGATAAATGGTAGTAATTTTTCAGTAGAAAAAAAAGTATGTGCCATGATGGAGAAGTGTCAATCAATTAATGTGTCTTTCCCTCATCTGCGGCGCTGCGAGAATATTAAATTCATGTTGAAATAAAAGTTTACCCTACAACAGTGATTACAAAACAAGAAATTTAACAAGCTTATGATCATTATTCTTTCACCATCAAAAACACTGGATTTTAAAGTTCATGAGAGCAGGAATTCTACCCTGCCCGTATTCCTCAGTGAGGCTGCTGAACTGGCAGGGCTCATAAAAGATCTTAAACCGGAAGAACTGGCCACACTCCTGGAAATAAGTCCCGGACTGGCTGAGCTTAACGCTGACCGTTTCAGTACATGGTGTCAAAAGGATCACACAACCAATGGTAAACCGGCAGTTCTTGCTTATAAAGGAGATGTATTTCAGGGTTTGCAGGCTGATACGTTTACGGAAGAAGAATTGAATTTTGCACAACAGCACCTGAGGATAATTTCCGGATTATACGGCGTACTTCGCCCGCTCGATCAGATTCTTCCCTACCGCCTTGATATGTCAACAGCCCTGCATGCAACCACGTTCAGAAATCTTTACGATTTCTGGAAAAACCGGATCACCACACATATCATCCTCGCCATGCAGGAGATTTTCACCACAACCCTGATCAACCTGGCTTCAGAGGAATATTTCAAAACCATTGATACAGATAAAATACGCGGACAGATCATCACTCCCATTTTCAAAGACTACAATAACGGACACTATAAAGTGATCTCTTTTTATGCCAAGAAAGCCCGTGGCATGATGAGCCGGTTTATTATACGGGAAAAAATTGAAAATGCTGCAGAACTGAAACTATTCCATGACGAGGGATACTATTTCAACGAACGCCTTTCAACAGGCAATGTATGGACATTTACCCGGGGATAGCTTACCATTTTACAACATTCCTGTCCTCATTTGAAATTATTATCTCCAATAAAAAAAACATAAGCATCTGTCTGTCAGATAATAAAAATGATGGCACAATGTTTGACAAGTACATTTAACTATCACTATATTTATCCGGGTTCAATCATGCATGCTTCTCAGGCACGAAAGGCGTTTAATTGGGATGACAAGGTTGTCCTGATTGCAGAAGACGAAAAAATCAATTTTGTCTTGTTAAAATCTGTTTTTGAGCAGTCGAATGCTACAGTAATCTGGGCACAGGATGGAGAACAGGCTGTTGAAAATTTCCGGAACCATGATCGCATTGACCTTGTGATACTTGATTATATGATGCCAAAGCTTAACGGACTGGATGCAGCCAGATGCATAAAGAAAGTTCAGCAAAACATTCCTGTCATTTTACAATCAACCAACCATATTGATAAAGAGGAATTAAACAGTATCTCCTTTAATAATATAGCTTACTTTCAGAAGCCTGTCAATCCGAAACAAATTATATCCAAAGCTGAAGATATGCTGAGCGAATAAATCCTGACCGGTCATCAGCAGGAAGAAACTCCCGTCTGCCTCACGTTTTGCGTTGGTGGCAGGAAGGAATGAACAGTGAGTATGTTTGTTGGCGGTATCCGGGTAATCCCGATCTTGAAAATCTTACGAAATATGCAGCAAATTGCTTATATCAAATCTTCGAGTTTTATCGAACCGTCATTTGAATCTGCTTGCCTTACGCAAATTGCATGGTAACAAACTTTAAGTACATTCAAATCAGGAAGTTCTCATGTCGTTTTTGGAATTGTTACCTTTTCAGCCTTTGCTGTAACTCCTGATTAAACTTTTTTTCAGCGCGCAGGAAGATAGCGATCTTTCTTGGAGGTAGAAATTCCCTAAAACTGGTTATCATATGTTTTCGCGCTGCCAGTGTCTTTTCAGCATGGAGCATGTGAGCATCAATCATGGCGTTGATTTCGCTGTCGCTCATATTATCAAGACCTTCCTCCAGATTTTGCAATGTTTCATGGCGATCCTCACGTAACTCCATGATCGCCTCCTGGTACTGATCATACACCGGCCAGAAAAACCTTGCCTCCTCAGGTGTCAATCTCATTTGCCTCGAAAGAAAAGCGGTTTTGGCTACTTCTATTTTTTCGCGGCCTGGCATATGCGCAGGTCTTTGTTGAGCATATACCTGTGCAAGGAATGTTGTCAGGATAAAAACAGTTAAGGTTTTGAAAATAAACTTTAGTATATTCATTGTCGTAGTTTTAAAATCCAAATTCGTCAACTTCATTTAAATAATCGGCTATAACATCAGCCGGTAATTTGTCAAGTCCGGCAAAAAGGTTATCAAATACATCAGCAAGTTCATTATCAGTAAAGGCAAGGCTATATTCAAGAACTGAATCGTCCTTTACATCGCCTTCCGGTGTATCTTCCATCATGAACTCCTCTTCCTGATATTTCAGTAACAATTCCCTATCACTTTCAGCCGTAATGGTTTTGTAGTTATCAGTCCCGCTCTGATACAATAATATAATTTTTAATCCAAAAATTATAAGCAAGATTGCAGCAAGGTTAATAATAAACGGCCGCATATA
>CAYQRU010000157.1:0-7151 GCA_964419945.1 uncultured Bacteroidales bacterium
AACCTGGCCAAGGTACTCATGGTGGATGAAAATAGTGAAGTATATGAGGTGCTTTTCTCAGAAATTGCAGGAGAGAGATGCACATTCCAGGTGATGCAAGGCAATTTCCGTGTTTTTGGTGAGCATTCCCAATTGTACCGGGAGTTTTTGGAGGTGGTTCGAAAAGGGCATCCGTACAGGAATTTGTAGTGAATGCCTTAAAATTTCTGCGATTTCAGGTAACAAGTACCTGAAATGTTTCTTTCCTTTGCATACTGCTCTATTTTACCAGATTTTACATGAAAGACCTCACTGAGGGCAAACCTTCAATGCTCATTCTGCAGTTCGCAACACCCATGCTGATTGGTAATGTTTTCCAGCAGTTATACAATGTAGTGGACAGCATCATTGTGGGGAATTTTCTGGGAAAAGAGGCACTTGCCGCTGTGGGTGCATCATTTCCCCTGGTGTTTATGCTGATTTCTTTTGTGATTGGTATTGCAGGTGGTTCAGCAGTTATCATATCACAATACTTTGGTGCAAAAGATATTCAAAGTGTTCGCCGCTCCATTGACACAATGTGGATATTTCTGTTTTTTGCTTCAATCATCGTTACACTGTTTGGAATCTTGTTCAGTGGTAAAATTTTTGAACTGATCAGATTGCCTGCTGATGTGGTACCCCAGGCACGCTTGTACTTTAATGTGTATGTGAGCGGTATCATCCTGTTTTTCGGCTTTAATGCGGTCAGTGCAATCCTTCGGGGCCTGGGTGACTCAAAAACTCCTTTATACTTCCTGATCATTGCAACACTCACAAACGTGGTGTTTGATCTGCTGTTTATCCTTGTTTTCAAATGGGGAATTGCAGGGGCAGCCATTGCGACGGTCGTCTCTCAGGGTGGGGCCTTCATTTCAGCGGTGATATATCTGAATCGTACGCACCAGGTTTTTGACCTTTCATGGCGAAAGCTTGAATTCGACAGGTACATCTTTCGTAAGAGCCTTGATATCGGATTGCCTTCAGGATTTCAGCAGACTTTTGTATCTCTGGGAATGCTGGCTTTATTTCGCATCGTAAATGGTTTTGGAACCGATACCGTTGCCGCCTATAGTGTAGCTTTGCGGATTGATTCACTTGCATCCCTGGCCTCCATGAACTTTGGAGCAGCTTTGTCAACTTTTGCCGGACAAAATCTGGGAGCAAAAAAGCCTGAAAGGGTCTACGCCGGCCTGATGGCTACCCTGAAAATGTCTTCGGCCGTTTCATTGGCTGTCACCATGCTTGTTATTTTATTCAGGCATAGTTTAATAGCAATATTCTCGTCCGATGTGGAAGTAATCCGTATTGGTGCTGAATACCTGCTTGTAGTATGTTCTTTCTATGTTGTTTTTTCTGCAATGTTTGTCATCGGGGGACTGCTTCGTGGAGCTGGCGCCACTATGATCCCCATGTTTATTACCTTATTTGCACTCTGGGTAATACGCATCCCAGCTTCATGGTGGTTTTCACAGAAATTTGGCTCAATTGGAATCTGGTGGGCGATTCCACTTGGTTGGATCATCGGAGCAGGTTTCTCATGGATATATTATTTAAAAGGAAACTGGAGAAATAAGGTGGTCGTGTGAATCAAGAATCAAAATGATCGAAGAAACAATCATAGCATCATACAGATTACAAGGGCGTCAAGGAGCAAAACACCATTCAATGATCAGAATTACCGCACATCCTTAAGGCTTTTCTCTATCATTCTCCAGGTATTTTCAATATCATGATCGAGTCCCACTGAGAAACGTACAAGCCCTTCGCTCATGCCCATTTCGCGTTGGGTTTCAACGGGTACTTCACTCGAAGTACTTTTTCCGGAATTGCTGAAAAGTGTCTTAAAATAACCAAGGCTCACAGCCAGGTAACCCACACCTGCCAATTCCATTTTTTCCATAAGCATGGCTGCACGCTCAAAAGTTTCCATGTCAATTGACAGGACTCCACCAAATCCAAAATCGGGGTGCATCATTTTTTTCATCAGTTCATGACCGGGATGTTCAGGCAGGCCGGGATAATTGACTTTTAATCCTGCTGCTTTGAATCTTTTTGACAGAAACATGGCATTGTTACTGTGTTGCTTCATTCTGATATGCAATGTATGGAGGTTTTTCAGGATGCCGGAAGAACGTAACGGGTCAAGAACAGGGCCAAGCAGCATTGCTGTACCGTCGTTCACGTCAATCAATGAAGCTATGTAGTCATTTGTACCGCAAATGGCGCCTGCCACACAATCGTTTTTACCGTTGATGAATTTTGTCATGCTGTACACAGTAATATGAGCGCCAAGTTGAGTTGGTGCAAGGATCATAGGTGTGAAAGTGTTATCAACCATCAGTTTACAACCAAATTCGCTGGCAATGACTGCCAATGCCGGGATATCAGAAACCTGTAACATGGGATTGGTAACCGACTCAGTATAAATGATTTTTGTATTTGGGCGTACGGCAGCTTTCACTGCATGCAGGTTGGTGATATCAACAAAGGTGACAGCAATATTGAATTTGGGCAGGTAATTTTTCAGAAATGCAAAAGTGCCTCCATAGGTGGTCATACTTGATACAATGTGATCACCACTGTTCACCAGTTGAAGGATGGCGCAGGTGATGGCTCCCATGCCAGACGAAGTAACCCAGGCAGCTTCAGTGCTTTCCATGGCTGCCAGTGCATCCGCAAGGTATTTATTACTTGGGTTCCAATGTCTTGAGTAAAGAAAACATCCTTCGGCTTCTCCCTTAAAAGTCTCAAGCATTGTTTTTGCCTGCATGAAAGTAAAAGTAGCTGAATCGGTAACCGAAGGATTAACATCACCATATTCACCAAATTGTTTCAGTTCCTGGATTCTGGTTGCCGGATCTTTTTGTATGTTCATGTCTGTATGTGATTATAAGTCTGAGTGCAAAATTACATATTTATACTTTAATGTTATAATGAATTTCATATTGTTAATAAAAATTCTTAATATAATTACATAATGAAATATAAAACTCTTATTTTTGCATTTTTTGAAATATGAATATTAATTAACAAACAAATGAACTTACAACTTGATCATACTGACAGAAAGATGCTTGCCATGCTGATGAATGATGCACGTATCTCATATCTTGAAATTTCACGGGCATGTGGAATCTCAGGGCCTGCTGTTCATCAGCGGATGAACCGGCTAAAGGACGCAGCATTATTCAGCGGTTCTCAGCTTTTGCTCAATCCAAAGGGGATGGGTTATATGACCTGCGCTTTTATTGGAATACAGGTAAATCTTACAAGCAACAGTACTCATGAGGAAGTTTTTGAAAGGATCAGGCAAATACCGGAAATCGTGGAATGTCATCACATTTCCGGGAAATATTCTTTGCTGGTGAAGGTCTTTACACGCAACAATGAACACCTGAAGCAAATCATCGTTGAAAAGATTCAATCCATTCCTGAAATTACTTATACCGAATCCTTCATTTCGCTGGAATTGGGATTTGAGAGGCAAATCCCGGTAGAAAATTACCTGTAACATTGGTAAGGACAAAAGTAAAACAGATAGGCAGGGCGTAATTTTACTTCTAGAGGAATTTGTTATTATGATGTAAGATTGACAATTCATGGTTAGTCCTGGTTTAAAAGATTCATTATTTTTCATGACACCAGTTGCCTCCGTATACACCATACAGAAATAAATTTCTTTGGAAAAATCGCCGGTATGAAAGGTTAACAGATGCTGCCGGCATGCATGTGTTTTTGGTTAAGATCGGCTGGCTTCATGACAGAAGGGTTGAAGAACTGCATGAAAATGATGAAATTTTACTGCAGGTATAATTCAATGTTGATATTGGTGGCGAAGGAAAACGGTAGGAATTCTCCGACCATTTGCATCAATGGTAACTTAAATTGAAGTATCACCAGACTTACGCCGTTATATTTAAAATCAACGATATAAGACCAGTTATTTGTACCCATTCACCACTCTTTTCCATTTTCAAAATAGCTGTCACCCTGCTCCGATTGTGGGTACTATTGAATGGGAAGTTGTCGTACTCATTCAGGTTGCCCCCTGAATTTAAATTTTGCCGGCAATTCATAATTGATTTATCTTTGCAAATTATGATTTACATTTTGTAATATAATAATTGTTCAATGTAATATGAAATCAAATATAAACCCATTTATTACAACCGGGTACCAGGGAAGTGAATATTTCTGCGACCGGGAACAAGAAACAAATACCCTCAGAAGTAATCTGGTCAACGGCCAGTCAACAACACTGGTTGCCATACGCAGGATAGGAAAAACAGGATTGATCCGCCATGTACTGGCTCAGCTTCCGGAGGATCACACAGGCATCTACCTTGATATCCTTCCTGCAGAAAACCTGAAGGAATTTTTGAATGCGTTGGCTACTGCCATTTTCTCCGGCATTCCTGAAAGGTCGAAACCTGGCAAAAAGATTCTGGATTTTATTAAATCGCTCAGACCTGTTGTTTCATTTGACCCCCTGACCGGATCTCCGCAATTGACCGTAGATGTAAGACCCGGTGAAGCCGAACGGCATATACAATCGGTACTCGGGTACCTTGAGGCATATCCGCAGAAAGTCGTCGTTGCCATTGATGAATTTCAGCAGATTATAAATTTTCCCGAAAAAAATACGGATGCTTTTCTGAGAAGTATTATCCAGGCACTCAATAATGTACGGTTTATTTTTTCAGGGAGCCAGCAGCACCTGATGACACAGCTTTTCGCCGATCCGTCACGACCATTTTACCAAAGTACAGGTTTTCTGAAAATTGACAAAATAAAACCAGAGGCGTATGCGTCATTCATCCGGTATCACTTTGAAAAAGCGGGGATCAAAATTGGCACTGGTACAATATATGCGATGCTTGATTGGGCCGACCATCACACCTATTATGTTCAGTTGCTATGCAACAAGGTATTTGCGTCAGCAAACCGAAATATTGACGATGAATGCTGGAAAAAGCAGGCAGCAAGGTTGCTTCAGGAACATGAGATCGTTTTTTTTAAATACAGGGATCTTTTAACAAAACAACAATGGTACCTTTTAAAAGCCATCGCACAAGAGGAAATCGTTCATTATCCCACATCTAAAGATTTTATCTCAGGATATGAACTGGGTAGTCCTTCCACAGTGCTTCGTTCTTTACTGGCTTTGATGGAAAAGGAAATGATTTATTCAGATTTTAACTCAGAAGGTCGCGTGTTTTACAGTGTTTACGATGTTCTGTTCAGACGCTGGATGCATGCTAAATAGGCATTTCCTTAAAACCATCTTCACTCCCTTTGCTTCACCTTGCTCATCTTTCAGATCAACGATTTCCTGACTTATCCCCTTTCAAATTAGTGCTGTCGTAAGTATTTAATAATCAATGTTTGTGTTTAAAAAAAGAGCTAAATTTACCGCACTAAGAGTAGATTTAACATGAGAATCAGGGTTGTCAAGACTGCATCAAATGCACAGGCAGTGCAGGTTTTGCGTTATTACAACAACAAACGGATTGTTTTGCAGCATATCAGTTCGGCGCATACAGAGGAAGCACTAAACGATTTAATGCTTTTGGAGGAAGAATGGATAAAGGACAACATGAGCCAAATCTCCATCTTCCCCGATGAGAATCCCAACAAGTTGCTGCACCTCAACCACAGCACCTTTATCGGTATTAAATATCGTTTTTTCACACACAGGTACGTGCAATACTGGACATGATCAAGTTCAATAACCTGCCTGCTTTGCTGAACGATTTGGTAGCGATAAGGATATTTGAACCCGCATCCAAACTTCGTTTCCTTAAGCTGCTGGGACAGTTTTTCAGCATCAGCCATAGCTGCAAGATATACTACAAGATTGCCCCCGACTGCATTGACCTAAAGAAAACAGGGAACAAAAGGTTGCCAGCTTTGTGGGGCTTCATTACTCGTTCAATTTCGACATCCTGTTTTGCGATGTAACAACGCTTTATTTTGAACCTTTTGAAGAAGACGGGTTGCGTAAGAACGGTTTTTCGAAAGACAACAAATCCCAACAGCCACAAATACTAATCGCCCTAATGGTAAGCAAAGAAGGCTTCCCTGTTGCCTACGAGGTTTTTTCGGGCAGTACCTTCGAGGGTCACACCATCATCGCTGTCATTAAAAATTTTATTGAAAGGAACCGGGTGAAAGAATTTATCGTAGTGGCCGATGCTGCTATGAACAGCACGGAGAATACAGAAACTCACCCAAAACAATATCAACTACATCGTAGGTGCTCAGTTAGGAATATCCCCGCAGCCTTGCTGGAAACCATTGACAAAACCATCAGCTGGGATGGCGGCAAAAGCATACGGATAAAAACGGGCAATAGTTATCTTATTTGCAGCTATTCATCGGTAAGGTAACGCAAGGATCGGTACGAAATGGAGAAGCAAATCGAAAAAGCAAAACAGGTAATTGCAAAACCATCAAAAAGCAAAAAAATGAAGTTTACCCAGACAAAGGGGCAAAAAATAGAACTCAATGAAGCACTGATCAAGAAAACGCAGAAACTTCTAAATATCAAAGGACATTATACAAACATGGATGCATCGGTAGTCGACAATAAGACGATAATAGAACATTACCTTGAACTTTATAAGGTTGAGCAAGCTTTCAGGATATCAAAAAACGACATGCAGACCAGGCCAATCTTCCACTTTAAGGAGCAATTAATAAAACTGCATATAACGATTTGCTTTATGGCACTTCTAGTATCAAAGCATATCGAACTAAGAATAGGCGTATCGATTAGAAAATTTATAGATGAATCCAAAAAAAATCGTCGATGGTGAAATACTGAACCATATCACCCAAAAAATAGTGACCGTAAAAGCACAACCAACTCCAAAAATGAATGAACATATTGCCAAACTGAAGTCGTCGCACTAAAAGGTGCAAGTCAGGAGGGCTGCATCAACTGAAGTCTTTTTGGCATCTACAACCGCAAGCGGTTTACCGTCTTTTCCCAATAAAACATATTCGCTATATTAATGTCCGGCATATGGAGCTGTTGGTTCTTCAACAAATGAATATCAAATTCCTCAATTACCTGAGTTCGGTCAGTAACATTCCAATCCGTCTGTTTTAAGTGGTTGTCAATGATT
>CAYQRU010000158.1:0-7142 GCA_964419945.1 uncultured Bacteroidales bacterium
CCGGACTTTTGAATAAATCCTGAGAGGATTGTTTGGTAATATCCTGGTTTGTATAAACCTGCGTTTACTTTTCATCAGTTCCTCATAATCTATCACAGCATTTACATAGCGTGTTTCTGCAAATGAAAATTGATCAACGCGATAGGCAAATACCATCTCTTCATCAACAATTATTCTCAGGGACGCTATTCCATTTTTGAGTTCGCTCGCATCATGCGTATCATAAGCCTGTATTCCAAATGCAACCCCGCCAGAAATCCTAACCGGCCGGTTTTCATTAATCAGGTATAATTCATTGACTTTAGTAGCATTGAAAAGCAAATCTACCGGTGCATTGTTGATACTTGCATATTCATTTGACGGATAGATTTTCAATGCCTGTATCACAGGAGGAATATTATCCCTGATCTGCAAACCAAATAATTTGGGATTGATGGGATTCTGACTGCTGGTTTCCCTGATCTCAAAATGGAGGTGAGGTCCTCCTGAACTCCCGCTGTTTCCACTCCAGGCGATCAAATCGCCTTTTTTAAAATAATATTTATCTTTCCCCGGATGTAAATCCACCTCAAAGGATTCACATCTGTATTGCTCAGTCTTAACGTATTGCTGAATCACGGGAATAAAATTCCTGAGATGTGCATATACAGTGGTGTAACCGTTAGGATGCTCCAGGTAAATGGCTTTACCAAAGCCACCGGGTTGAACCCTGATCCTTGCAATATAACCATCGGCAGCAGCATAAACCGGCTTCCCTTCGACTCCCTGTGTACGAAAATCAATCCCTGAATGAAAGTGTCCGGTTCTGATCTCTGAAAAAGTACCTGACAATGATGGTGTGATGTCGAGAGGCAGACGAAAATATTCCTGTGGATAAGAATCTTGTGAGAAACATTGAGAATGACCTGCGAATAAATAAATGAGCAAAAAAAAGATATTTCGCATTGGCTGACTGGAATAAAGTTTATGCGTAAACGAAGAGGATGTAACAATATTACAGTAAAACCTTGACATCGTTGATTTAAAGATGATCAAAGATACACGGAAGCTTCGTTATTCTGGTTCCTGAAATGATGGATCTATCTCAGTATAAGAAACTATTCCATTTCACTACTTCAGGAAAAGGTTTTCGTTTCAAATTGTGGCGGGTGGGGTCGCCTTCATCCAATGGATATCCTAATGTCAGGATCACGACAGGTTCGATATATGACGGAATGTGAAGAGTTTCGCTGCATTTCAAAGGATCAAAGTTGCAGATCCAGCAGGTTCCAAGTTTCTGCTCAGCAGCCGCGAGAGTCATATGATCGGCTGCAATGGCAATATCAACATCTGCATGATCTTTGCCATCCTGTCGCTTCCAGGAAATTTCGTGATTGGCACATAGTACAATATATACCGGTGCATCCCGGAACCAGGGACGTTGATATACCTCCCACATATGCGTATGATAAGGTTCTGCCTGAACAACAATAAAATACCAGGGTTGAAAATTCGCAGCCGAAGGAGCAATCCTGCCAGCTTCAAGGACGTAGGTAAGCTTTTCCTTTTCCACCGGCCTGGGATCATAACGGCGGGTTGAATATCTTTGACGGGCTAATTGTATGAAATAATCGTTTGTTTTCATAGATGACTACATTAAATATTTGTGATTCTCAGAACGCAAATCTAAGTAAATCCGGTCTGAATATCTTTCCCTGAAAGAACAAATATCATACTGGTTGCCGGAACTGGTCGGAAGAAGACTGCAAAAATCCACATCCACAAGGCATTACACCGTCCAGGTGGTGAGTCCCATGGTGGTAAATTCGTAGCGCTGCACCCGTCCGCCTAATTGTTCAAGTGCCTGACTTACCTTTACCCGGGTATTGTCAGGGCAATAAAATATCATGAATCCACCTCCACCGGCACCTGAAATCTTCCCTCCGCTGGCGCCTGCTCTGCGCGCAGTATCGTAAATGAGATCCAACTGCTCGTTGGTGATGTCTTCCGCCATTTTCTTTTTATAATGCCAGCCAAAATCAAGAATGCGACCCATTTCGTCGAGGTCGCCTTTGAGGAGTGCCTCCTTCATCATAATAGCTTGATTTTTAAGCTGATGCATTGCTTCAATAGATTCGGTTTTATTATGCAATACATTTTTTGCCTGCTGTTCAATTATTTTTGACGATAAGCGGCTGGTCTCGGTATAAAACAATATGAGGCTGAATGAAAGTTCGTTCAGATACGTATTTCGTATTCTCAATGGGTTTACAATCACCTTGTTATCTTTAAAAAACTCCATGTAGTTTACCCCGCCGAAAGTGGCTGCATACTGATCCTGTTTACCTCCGGCCATTCCCAGATCAACACGCTCGATCTCATAGGCCAACCTGGCAATGTCATATTCGCCAAGCGGAAGCTTCAACCATTCGGTAAATGCTCCCAATATGGTCACCACCAGCGTAGATGAGGTTCCCAGGCCGGAACCCGGCGGTGCATCTACAAAAGTCGTCAGTTCAAAAGACAAGGGCTTGCCTGCAAAATCTCTGATCACACGATTATACACTCCTTTGTGAAGGTCGAGTTTACCATTGATCTTCAAAGACTTTTCAGGGCTGAATTCAAGGCTTTGCTGACTGTCGTAACTGTTTAAAATAATCTTACCATCACCCCGGGGCATAATCGTAGCGTACGCATGCATGTTGATGGTAGCATTCAGAATGGCACCACCATACAAATCAGAATATGGCGCCACATCGGAACCTCCGCCCGCCAGGCCAAGTCGCAGAGGTGCTTTACTTCTGATAATCATATTATTTTGTATTAATTAAACTATACAATTCAAATATCTTATCAAGGAAATATTCCCATCTGTACTTCTTCTTTTCGTCCCTGAGGTGATCCCTGAAAAATGATTTGTCCGGAAAATTAAAAAATCTGAGAATTCCATCCGCAATGGAATCCGGATCAGGTTCGACAATAAAACCTACCTTTTTGTCAGGTACAAATTCTGCCAGGCCTCCAACATCAGTAATGATCATAGGAATCTCAAAGTGATAAGCTATCTGTGTTACCCCACTCTGTGTCGCCGACTTGTAAGGTTGAACCACCAAATCGGCAGCACTGAAATACAAACCCACCCTTGAATCCGGAATGAAATCAGAGTGTAAAATCACCTGGCCTGAAAGATCATGTTTTTTGATAATGCGATAAAATGGTTGTGGGTCAGTATAAAATTCTCCGGCTATCAGCAAATTGATATTACGTTCCCTTATTGCAGAATTGGCCATGGCTTCCAAAAGCAAATCGAGGCCTTTGTAATCTCTGATGAATCCAAAAAACAAAATATAATTACCTTCTTCTTTAAGGAGTAGTTCTTTCCTTGCTTTGTCTTTGTCAATCTTGTCACCATAAGTATCATACACGGGATGAGGCGAGAATATGCGGGGACTTCCGGGTCTGAATAAATCAACCTGCTGAAATACAGCCCTCGACATAGTCAGGAAGCCATCAACACTACGTGCAAAGAAACCTGCCAGATATTTATCGAACAATCGTTTTTCGTGCGGTATGAGATTATCAATAATGGTGATGACTTTGGTTGTATGATTAGATCGAATGATACGTGCCAGCATCCCAAGGCATGGGGCCATGAAAGGAATCCAAAATTTAATAATAACCAGATCAGGCTTCTGTTTCTTTATTTTATATCCCCAGATCGCCCAATTGATAGGATTTACTGAATTGATCACCACCCTGATGTCGAGATCAGTTGGTTTGGGTTCTGTTGAAAACTGCGATTTCCCCGGAAAGAAAATGGAAGGATACTGTAGGCTAAAGGTATAAATTGTGGTTTTATATCCGTCACTGACAAAAGCTCTGGCCAGTCTTTCATTAAAATTCGATAAACCTCCACGTAGTGGGTACGCCGAACCAATGATCACAACCTTTTTGCATTCCATTACCTGCCTGTTTGATTAAAATAATAATGCAGATTATTGAATATAAATCACTCATTCACATTATTTTATGAATCATTTAATGATCTTTTGGTTTGTTTGGAAACAATCCATAAAGATACTGATGGCACCATCATGATAATGTACCAATCCGCTTCTCAACCTGGTACTTATTCCTATCGCTGCTGATGCGCGTGATCATTTCTGCCAAAAAACCGGCCAGAAACAGTTGAGTTCCCAAAACCATCGCCAACAGACCGAAGAAAAACAATGGACGCTCGGTCATACGGTAAATGTCCATAAAAATCCTGCCATAGGCGAGATATCCTGCAATAAAAAAGCCAGCGATAAAAATAAGTGTACCCAATAATCCAAAAAGATGCATTGGTTTGCGGCCGAACCTCGTAACAAATGCAATTGACAATAAATCGAGAAAACCGTTGATGAAGCGCTCCATGCCAAATTTAGAGGTGCCAAATTTACGTGCCTGATGGGTAACAACTTTTTCTCCTATTTTGTGAAAACCTGCCCATTTAGCAATCACAGGAATATAACGGTGCATCTCTCCATAGATTTCAATGTTTTTCACTACATCGTTTCTGTAGGCTTTCAGACCACAATTGAAATCGTGCAGCTTAATGCCCGACATACAACGGGTTACACGGTTAAAAAAACGTGAAGGAATGGTTTTGGTGATGGGATCGCGGCGTTTCTTTTTCCAACCTGAAACAAGATCGTAACCATCTTCATTCACCATACGGTATAAACCCGGAATCTCTTCGGGGCTATCCTGCAAATCAGCATCCATGGTAATAACTACCTCTCCCCGGGCCAACGCAAATCCTTCATTCAACGCAGCCGATTTGCCATAATTACGCCTGAATTTTATTCCTTTAATACAAATATTAACAGCGCATAGTCCTTCAATTACTTTCCATGAGCTATCCCGGCTGCCATCGTCAATAAGAATGACTTCATAACTAAAATCATTGACCTGCATTACCTTTTCGATCCAGGACACTAATTCCGGAATGGATTCTGATTCGTTGAATAATGGAACAATGACTGAGATATTCATGAAAACAGGATTTTATTCTTCGATGCTTTTGGCAACCTCTCTCTTCAGAAAAATGGAAACAATCAGTGATATGATCAGTGCTGCAATTATCATATTCATCAGCGTTCCAATAGCCATTCCGACAGGAGTCATGAATTTGGAAGTCCAGGACATTGCGAGCTCTAACTGTTGATCAGTCATTTGGGGAGTCCTTTCAAGCATCTGCTCCTCAACTCTCCGGAGGATGACATCAATTTGTTCAGGAGCAAAGAATCTGAAAAAAAGAAATGAGTACACCGCGTTAATAATTCCTGTATACAGACCTATCAGAACTCCCGAACCAAGTCCCTGGCTGTAAGTAAGCATCCCATCGCGATATCTGTCGCGGAGCTTCAAACTGCCCCATATGATTCCTGCAAGCAATATGACATATAACAGATATCCCCAATATCCATGCTGATCAATATCGAAGATATAATAAATAACTGACAGCAAAATGATTGCCCCACTGACAGGAATCGCAGTGTAAAGTGAATTTTTGTTGAGGGTCATTGTTTGTTCTTTCATATCGTTTAAAATTTGTTGAATGGCAAAATTATAAAGTAAACTCAAATGAAAGGATAAAATTACCGGTTAGACTAAAATTTTCTATCTTTGCCGCGGGTAAGTCTTATACGACCAGCTCCTGCTGAACTCCCCCAGGTCCGGAAGGAAGCAAGGGTAGGCAGTTGTAGCGGTGCGATATACATGACTTACCCTTCTTTTTTGAATACAGAACCTTAATTGTTCACCAGCTTATGTTGATCAGAATTCATCCCGAAAATCCTAGTCCGCGACATATTAAAATGGTTGTTGAATGCCTGAGCGAAGGAGGCATCATCGTATATCCGACCGATACTGTTTATGGGTTGGCCTGCAACATTTACAAATCCAGAGCATTTGAACGAATTGCACAGATTAAAGGCATTAAAAAGGAAAAAGCCAATTTTACTCTTGTCTTCACTGATCTGAGCCAATTGTCGGAATTTACCAAACCTGTTTCCAATGAGGTATTTCGTCTCATGCGCAGTAGTTTGCCTGGTCCATATACATTTATTCTAAATGCCAGCAGCAATGTGCCGAAAATCTTCCAAAGCAGAAAAAAAACCCTCGGCATTAGGATTCCGGAGAATAATATCGCTCAGGAAATTGTCAGAGAACTTGGCAATCCGATAATGACTACCTCGATCCACGACGATGACGATATCATTGAATATACTACCGATCCGGAGTTGATTTATGAAAAATACAAAGACATAGTTGATATTGTGGTTGACGGTGGCTATGGTGACAATGTTCCTTCCACCATTGTTGATTGTACCGGACCTGAACCTATGCTGGTGAGAGAAGGAAAGGGAATCTTGTAAATGTATATTGAACTTTAAACTGATGAAAATTTGATTGCTGAGAAGGTATAGAGATGGGATGATATAGTCTCCGACTTAATGCACCGCTGTAAATTAGTTTCGCCTGAAAAGGATTGCTTTATCAATGGTATGAAAGGAGTTTTACCAAAACTGAGCACAGGATTACCAGCAATACAATGATCGAAAAACAATTTAATTCGCGTTTGGCATGATAAAAGGTAATATCCTGGATTTGTCGGATACTACACAATATTTTGATAAAGAATGTTTTGAGATTCTTTTTCACGGGAATAATGTGATGGTTGAAAGAATCATTTCCATTGGCCAGATCACTCCTGAGGGACAGTGGTACGACCAGGAACTCGATGAATGGGTTGTATTGCTCATAGGTGAAGCAAAAATTAGGTTTGACAACGATGAAGAAATTCTGCTGAAAATGGGCGACTACATATTCATTCCGGCCCGTAAACGGCATCGAGTGACTTACACAAGCGCCAATCCGGCCTGCATCTGGCTGGCTATCCATGGTGATATTGAAACATAAATTATATCAAATCAATTACTTGTATATAAATTCACATTTTTATTTTGATAATTCACCGAATGTCCCTATTTTTGCGCCCTCAAAAAATAGGCTGATTCTGTAGCTCAGCAGGTAGAGCACATCCCTTTTAAGGATGGGGTCTTGGGTTCGAATCCCAACAGGATCACTAAGTTATTTACAAAAGCCTGTAATACAAT
>CAYQRU010000159.1:0-7032 GCA_964419945.1 uncultured Bacteroidales bacterium
TAAGATGTTCCTGCATTGGAAATGTTTATGATGTAATAGTCAACATTGGCGGATGGAGCAAATGCGGTGGTTTCGTAAAAACTGTTGCCTGATATCGTCCAGCCGGTATTGTAATCGGACAGTTTAATCCCGTTGGATGTATTCGCAGGATTCAGAAAATCAAAGATGTCATTGTTGCTGATGGTGTTGCCGCTGTTTTCTTTCGAATCTGTTCCCAGGGAAAAGATTGCGTTTAAGGGACGGTTGCTGTTAACATTCGTAATGTTGTTGTAAGTAATGGTGTTGCTATCATTTCCGGTAGTACTATTGGTTGTGGAAAATGAAAGGATTCCGTTGGAAATGGATAGAGATGACCCTTTAATGTTGCAATATTTTATTTCATTATTTGTTGCATCGTTGATGAACCGGATGGTGCAGGTACCGGCATCTGATGAAGTGCTTTCGTTGATTATCGAAAGGTTTACATCTGCGCCTGATTGGTTTACCCGGCCGTCGATCGTTACATTATCGGCTCCGTTCAGGTCAATCAACGGCGCCGCCAGATTGCCTGAAATGGTTAACCCGGAAGCTGTTGGATAAATGGTAACTGAAGCGTAACTGGCGCTCCCGGTGCCGGAGGCATTTAGCTCTGCAGACGAAGCTTCAAACGTACTTCCGTCAATCTGAACGGTAATTGCACCCTGATGCGTACCATCATTTATTTTCCCGAAAGCCGCTTTAAGAGACAAATATTTTATTGGTCCTGTTGTTCCGGAGGTAGCCGTTACTTCAACCGGAGGAAATACATCATACTCCAGCGCGCCCATGGCCGGATAAGTGGCATCGCGGGGATCGCTGTTGTAATCTTCGGTTATTCCGGTGCCGGTGGCTGCCAGAAGTGAGGTGTTGGATGGCAACAAATCGTTTGCTGAAGTTGGCGGAAGGCTTGTAAACAAAGGGTCTGCAGTTTGGCTGTTGGCATCTCCACCCGTGACTGCCTGCCATTCGGGCAAGGTTGCTTTATCTGTATTGCTGATATTCCCGAGAGCACCATTTGTGGCCGAAACATGGTAGTCGTTGTAGTCAATCGTCAGCTCTGCATTTGACGGAAGCCCGATAGCATAGTGGGTAGTTCCTGTTCCACCGTTGCGTGAATTACAGAAAATGTTGTTTTTATAAACCCGTGGATTTTCTTCAAGAGAAAAGTGATACAGGCCGTAGGATTTCCCAGAACCGGACAGGGCAGTGCCTTCGATGGATATGGTATTGAAAAACACTTCATTGCTATCAGCAAATGCAGCATTATGGTATTCATAGATTCCATAAATCGCCGGAGCAGATGTAACTTCGCTTCCAAGGGAGATGATATTGTTGTATATATATGAAGGCCTGTGTGTTACAATTCCGAGAACATAAGATACTTCATGTGAAGAGTTCAGGTTAAAACCATGGATGAAATTATTGGCAATTTCGGCGTCAAGCGAAAGAGATACTATTCCTGCACATGCCGAGACCCTGTCGCCCGTATATATATTTTGCGTATTGGTCATGTTGAAATTGTAAATTTCATTCTCATGAACATAAGCTTCTTCTTCAACCTGATAAATGTATATTCCGCAAATTTCGCCACCGGTTACAAGATTACCACGCGAGTCTGATGTCCCATGATAATCAACCGTAAGGTCATGAATGGAATTGTCGTTGATATCAAGATCTGCTTCTCTTGCGTAAATAGCACAAACCGGCATGAACGGCCCAGGGACAACAAAAGCACTCCGGATATTATTGGTTATGTTGGCTATGATATTGGCGGAAATAATTAAGTCTCCATTATCAGGCGAAGGTGCAGGATTTTCCATATAGATACCATACATCATCTGATAAGCATTAGAACTTACATCCGAAACTGAGGTACAGATTATGCTGTTGGCTGTAATTTCGCTCCCTATCAGGTTGTTGTTACAAGTGTAGTCAGTTCCCTTATTTATCCCAATTCCAATAAATAAAAATAGTTTATCATCATCGGCTGTCATCGTGATAGAACCAATCACATTGTAATCAACATCTGTATCACCCGAGCTGGCAATTCCAGCAAACTGGTTTATTGTACCAATATTTCGGATAGTAATTGATCCTGTGCCGGTCGATGCACCTATCGTATTATTGTTTATTTCGCTATTTAGAGAATTTGGACACACATGATAAATGCCGATCCAGTTACTTTCAAAATCGTCCCCTCCGGTATTGGTTAAATTGAATCCTTTTATTGTATTGTTTGTTATGGAATTCGTACAGGATTCGTCCTCATTATCAATATAAATGCCGCCAAAAGTATTACTGCCGTCACTCTTTGTCCATGTTCCGGTACATTCCGCAGCGCTGCCTCCAATGTAATTCCCATCAATAACATAACCCGTTCCATCATTCGAGATTTTAACGATAATAAATTGATCTTCCGAATTTGGGGCAAACGTTGTAGTTTCATAAAAACTGTTGCCGGATATCGTCCAGCCGGTATTGTAATCGTTGAGATAAACTCCGCTAGACGCCTCAGATGGATTTGCAGGATTCAAAAAGTCATAAATACTATTGTTGCTAATGGTATTTCCACTATTCTCTTTAGTGTCGGTTCCCAAAGAAAATATTGCATTTATTGGCCTGTTGCTGTAATAATTCGTAATATCATTATTGGCTATGGTATTATCATCATTTCCGCTTGAACCTGTTGTGGTGGAAAATGTAATGATTCCATCACCTGAAGAAAGGGATGATCCTTTGATTTGGCAGTATTGAATTGTATTATCAGTGGCATCATTGATCAATCGAATGGTGCAGGTTCCTGTATTCGACGATGTGTTTTGGTTGATTATCGAAAGATCTGTATCAGTGCCTGATTGATTTACCCGGCCGTCAATGGTCACATAATCGGCCCCGTTCAGGTCAATCAATGGCGCCGCCAGATTGCCTGAAATGGTTAACCCGGAAGCTGTGGGATAAATGGTTACTGAAGTGTAACTGGCGCTCCCGTTTCCACTGGCATTTAATATTGCTGTGGCAGTTTCGGTGGTATTGTCAACCACCTGCAAAACGATAGTTCCCGTGAGGGTACCGGCATTAATGGCATCAAAAGCCAGTTTCAATGTCATATAATCGGCCCCGTTTGCACCAATAGTCTTTGTAGTTTGGGCAACAAGAATCTGATTCATACCGGCAAGCATAATCAGAAGAAGCATAAAACGAAAAGCTTTTTTCATTGTAATTGTGTTAAATTCAGATAAATTGTAATGTATATTGATAAAAGGTTAACTTTAATAACCATAGGCTTTACATTTCTGCACCCCGGCCTTCAGGCCGGGGTGCAGAAATGCCGTTTATTTGTCATTATTCATGTCTGCTAACTATGAATTGAACTTATTGAATGATGACTTTCTTGACCACAACCTGCCTTTGCGACCTGATTTTCAGGATGTAAACTCCGGGTTGTAAACCACTAATATTCAGTTGGGTGGAATTACCGGCAAAGGAGGTAGCCTGTACCATCTTTCCTTCGGCTGTCATCAGGTTCAGCTTTGTCTTACCAGAAGGTTCCTCAATCCCGGACTGAATGCTTGCAGCGGGTTGAACAATGGCAATATTCAGCACATCGTTGGCAGGATTCGGGTACACATTGACCTGAAAGCCATGATCGTTGCTGTCATCTGTGGTGATTTCAGAAATCAATTCTTCAGTTTTCAGGCTGCTATATATCTGCACATTGTCGAGCCAGGCCATTGAAGTACGGTTGCTGCGCACACTCTCAGTGAAAATTCCTGCATACACCGTTGAACCCATATTGATCGTTCCTGAATAGCATTGCTGCCAGTTGGTTCCGTTGTATGAAACGAAGACCTTGTAATTATTCCCGTTCTTCTGGATTTTCATCCATCTTACAAGTTGAAACACCTGACTGAGGTTGCGCATGGTCTTTCCTGCTATTGTGCGATAGCCGATCAGTACATTGGGATTGTATAGCATGGTTTTGAAATAAATGGCAGGCGCGTTGTGAGTGAGTCCACCCCTCATCATCACACCTGCATATCCTCCGTTCTGCACATCGGCAAGGTGGGCAATAATGGTGGCCTGACTGGTATTGATAAGTGTTTGATATACAAAATGATGCACATCGGTGGTAGTTGTTGACTGACCGGTTGAAGTCAATAGAAAGGTTCCGTCGTTGTTGCAGGGCGCATACACCGAAGTGCCATTGGCGCTGGAATGGGTGTTGGCTGCCAGCCAGGGATTGGGAATAGCAAAATAATCCTGCGCTGTATAAATCGTGATCGTAACCGGATTGCTCGCCACTGTTCCTATTCCGCTTTTATCATTAACAAGCATCCTGAATTGTGTGGTTTGTGTGAGCGGATTGGGCTTGAAAGTAGCATTAATTGCATTGGGAATATCCTGCCAGATGCTGCCAGCTAACTGCTGCCATTGATAAGCCAGCTCACCTTCTGCATTTGCATTGGCTGAAATGAGCGTTTCAATTTCGGTATTGGGGCATAGTGCCTGGTCTGACGAAATAGAAGTAGTCACCTCATTTTGCTGGGCAAAGATAAAACCCTCTCTGGTCTGGTAACTTGTACCTACAGCGCCAACTGAAAGCGGTTGTCCGAAGGTACCGAAATGATTGTAACCTGCGCTTTGAGCAGCGCCGCCTCCTGATGAAAAAACGGAGGTCTTCAGCGTCTGTGCTGTGGTCATCCATGGTAAAATGATCAGTAAAATAACTACTAAATTTTTCATAAGTGTGTTTTTAATATTCATTTGTATATCGTATCTTTATAAATAAAAAATGGTCTAAAAATACCTGACCGCCCTTACGCGGCCGCTGAGAAACTTCTCGTAATGGTACTCGTAGCCATCGTCTAAGTGCCTAATCCAGACGGTATGGCTATCGTACTCCGAACTGCTCCAATAGAAGCCCCCAGAAAAACTACCTATGAGACCTTTGCTCAGGAAAAGCTTGTACAGTTCGTCTTTGCTGGGCAGGAACCAATCGTCGTAACCATTTAATTCCAGATCGCTGCAAATTCTGGCAGCAATGCCAGCAGCGGCGCAAGTGTTTACGATTAATTCGGTGTTATTGGCGCCGGTTCCCAAAGCAGTGCTATCAGCACCGGTAATTGAGGTACCCCAGCAGCCCCAATCGGGTAACGTGCCATGGTCGTTTTCAGCAGCGATCAGCCCGTGCCTGACGTTCGCATCATAACCTGGGTCGCCGGGTTGCAGAAAATAAGCTATGATACCTCCCTGGTAATAATCCCCAATGGCTAACTTATTAATATTCTCATCAACCCAGGTTGGTACCCCGTTGATATACTTAAAGATTTGCCCGTTTTTTCCGGGGGCCACCGTAACCCATGCCGTTCCGTTCCAGTATTGCATCTGGCCGGCTATTGTACCATTGGGTACTCTTGGGTCTGCTTCGTTTACCCATTCGGGAGCCGTGGCTCCGGCATTCATTTTCAGAACCTGCCCGGCAATGCCTTTTGCCAGACGCAACCCACTTCCACTTGTTCCACCGTAAATGATGTCTCCCTGTGTAGTCATGGGTGAAAGGGCATCGAAAGCGCCTGATTTGGTGGTGGCACCGGTTCCTCCTTTAGTCACCTCAATGGTTGTACCACTCCAGGTGCCGGTTGAGATTGTGCCCAATGTGCTGATATTTGCTGAACCTGTCCAGGTTGAAAGTGCTGTGTTTTCAACATTTCCCAAACCGACATCTGTTTTACTAACAGCCAACCACGAGGTTGTTCCATCGCCTGCAGTTTTAAGAAACTGACCGCTGGTGCCTCTGCCTGCAGGAAATGCAAAACTGGTACTCGTACCGTTGCCGTTGATGGTCAGGGAGCCGCCGATGGTGGTATTGGCATTTTTCAGAATGGTCAGGGCATTGCTTCTGGCAACATTTGAAGTTCCGTTGCCCACCAGAAATAGCCTGTCGTTGTTATCCCAACCGGTGGGACTTGCGGGTGTGTAACTTATATTATACCGCCCAAGAACAGTTTCATAAGCCGAAGGGGCATCAATATAATCACCCAAAGCTTTGGAGGAATAACCAGAGGCAACAGCAGCCGATCCCATAGCAATGGCCAGACTGCCGGTAGCGTTATTTATCGAGCCCATTGTGATGGAATGGTCACCGCTGGCAGTGTTACCATCGCCCATGGCTATGGCATATCCGCCACTGGCAGTATTGTTTATGCCGCCAATTATAACTGCATAAGATCCGCTGGCCACTCTCGTAGCATCAAATCTGCCCATTTGGAGATCTATTGCGCGCATCCCCCTGATGTTGCCCCCGGCTGACGTTCCATCAGGCTGATCGGCAAGAATGGCACCGAGTCCCTGAGGGGACAGAACCAGATCAACATCCTCAAAAGCATTGACTGCCTGAAGTTTAACCCCAACACGTGGAAAAAGAGCGAAATTACTCTCTTCAAAGTTGGCCAGTTTGGTGTTTTGCCAGGTGGCATTTCCATTTCCATCGGTGGTGAGTACCTGTCCGTTTGTACCCCCGCTGCCGGATGGTTTAATGTTTACGGTACCGCCGGAAACTGAAAGCCCGTTGCTGCCCGATAAGGAAGTAAATGCTCCGGAAGCCGGGGTTGTGGAGCCTATTGCTCCGGGAGCAGCCCAGTTAATCCTGGCATTGTCCAGGGTCCCGGAAGTGATCTTGGAAGCACTCAGGTTGCCGATAAAGGTTTCACCGATGGCTGTCCCATTCCAGGTTCCGGATGTGATGGTTCCGACTGTAGAGATGTTTGCGCTTCCTGCCCATGTCGAAAGGGCAGTATTCTCAACATTTCCCAGACCGATATCGGATTTGGTAAGGGTTATTGCGCCTGTCATCCCGTTCACTGAGGTGACGGGAGGAGCGGGTAAAATAGTCCAGGTACCCAGGCCGGCAGCATCGGAAGATAATACCTTCCCCTGCCCTGCACCGGTTGTTAGCTTTATAGTCCCCGATTCAAGGGTGGTAAACTTCCCGGTATTTGGTGTGGCTTTCCCGAT
>CAYQRU010000160.1:0-7019 GCA_964419945.1 uncultured Bacteroidales bacterium
ACAAAAACAAGCTGTTAGAAAATATGAGAAAAGGAATTACTTTCCGATACAAAACTTCGAAAAAATATTCGCCAGTATGTCTTCGCTGCTTACTTTGCCGGTAATGGTTCCGAGTTGATGGAGTGCTATCCGTATATCAATGGAGATCAGATCGGCAGGAAGTCCTATTAAAAAACCTTCTTCAATGGATTGAACAGCCTTAAGCGCTTCCTGCAAAGCCTGCAGATGCCGGGCATTACTCACCAACGTGTCAGCACTGCTGATCCCATGCTCAACGGTTCGCAAAAGAGAATCAATTATCAGATTGATATTCTCTTTTCTTTTGGCACTTATGAATATAGTTTCGTATTCAACCAGTTCCTTAAAATCATGGGGAATTTCCACCAGCAGATCAGTTTTATTTCCAATAAGGATGATGCGCTTATCCTGGTTACCGTATTTCATAGCCAATTCCGCAAGATTTTCCTGTAATTCATTCACGCTGAATTCATTCAGGTCAAAGACATAGAGGATAATCACCGCCTTTCCCATTTTTTCGTGTGTACGCTCCATTCCGATCTCTTCGATTGTATCGTAAGTATCGCGCATACCGGCAGTATCAATAAATCTGAAAGTAACTCCCCGGATACTGATTACATCTTCAATGGTATCGCGGGTGGTACCCGGAATCTCAGAAACTATGGCCCTCTCTTCATTCAGCAGGGCATTCAGTAAAGTGGATTTTCCCACATTGGTTTTCCCGACAATAGCTACCGGAATACCAAGCTTAAGCACATTCCCCAGCCGGAACGAACTTATCAGATATTGAAGCTCCGATTTTAATTCTTCAAGTAAATCATTGAACTGTTTTCGGTTGGCAAACTCAACATCCTCTTCGCTGAAATCGAGTTCGAGTTCGATCAGTGAAGCAAAATCGAGCAATTGCTGCCGCAGGTATTCGATTTTTTTTGAGAATCCACCACGCATCTGTGAAAGAGCCAGTTGATGCGATGCCCGCGAAGTAGAGGCAATGAGATCAGCAACTGCTTCAGCCTGGGAAAGATCAATTCGCCGATTCAGAAATGCACGTAATGTAAATTCACCAGGCTCCGCCACCCTGATTCCATTCTCTGTTAAAATCTCCATGATACGCTGCTGAATGTAAATTGAACCATGACATGAAATCTCAATCACATCTTCACCCGTGTATGAGTGCGGTGCCCTGAAAATTCCGATCACAACCTTATCAATCAATTCGCCATCTGAGACCAGATCGCCGTAATACATCGTGTAACCCTTTTGGTCTGAAATCCTGATACCTTTCATGGCGGGTTCAAAAATCTTCTCAGCTACTTGTGCTGCTTCGCTGCCCGAAATCCTGATCATTGCAATGGCGGCGCGGCCCGGTGCTGTGGAAATAGCACAAATGGTATCGTTACGCATTTCCTGACGTGTGAGATTCATAGCATATTTCCTGGTTGTTTCTTGCAAAGGTACGAACAATAAGTAAAGAAATTGTAAAAATGCAACCCGGAGAACTGGGAAAGCCAAGATACCAACTTGCTTTGATTATTCAAATGCCTGTCATTCAACAGAGATTTACGGGAAATTGTTTTTTATTAAAAGATATAAGCGCCCGGCCATAACCCGGATACAATGCCTTTTATTTCATAACTTCTGGAGATGTGCTACTCATCAAAAATACAAACTTACTGACCGGTAAAGAAGCCCATATTGCATTGTATCATGAGTTAAAAAGCTGGTCGAACGTCCGGAATTCCTGAAATAACTCTTTCTCCGGATTCTGTTAAAAACCAATCAAATATTGAATCAATTTTTCTTTCACTGATATGATCAATTGCCAGGATTGTCAACACCTGTTTTGAATTATTATCAGCAGTTCATTACTGCTGCATCATTTTCTGCCCCAGCATCCTGACATGGCTATCTTTCTGGGATTACAATCATCGCTCACTGAAATAATTTCAAGTCTGTCCTTATTTGTGGAGTAAGCGTATATGCCCTCATTCCCACAATCCGGATCATCGAAAATCCTGAACCGGTCGTAAGCAATACTTTCATACTTAACGGCTGAAGTGTTGTGACCTGGAATTGAATCAACCGGTTTCCATATCAAAAGTCCGTCGCTGGCGAATTGCAGTTCCACATGGTAGTATACCGAACCATACTGATGCATACGGCTGTATGTTCCTGTAAGACCTGACTCCTCATCATTCATGCAACCTGACAGTAAAACCAGTGAGGATATGATACTTACCAAAAGCAAGGAAGTAATTCTGTTCATTTTACCCATCTTTTTTAATTTAACTATCGTGCAATTATGGGTCAAAAGTAACTATTTTTTCAAATGTCGGTTGACTGGAACCAAATGACCGGACAAATTATTATGCATACTCCTGATTATAAATATGTTATCTTTAAGTCGCAACCGGTATTTCAAGCTCAACCAACCACAAAAACCTCCATTGAATCAGAAAACTTCATCTGCATTTTCGGAATCTGATGCAGGCAATAAGCATATAGCCCATATCAAGCCTGAGAATATACTGCTTTGAAGTAAACCTGCCGGAATACAGTCCCTACCTGAGTTAGTATCGAGTGAAGTATTCTAAAGATACAGTCTCTGCAATTTTCTTGCTATTTCAATTATTTCCTGAACCTAATGGCAACCAGTAGATCGTATAGCCTGCGCTGCCTTCGATAAGGTTCCAGACTACTTTCCAGTAATCGCCCTTGCGAACAGGCATGGTAAAACTTTGCTGGTGGCTTTGTGTTCCTGTTCCGATTCTTCTTACTGAAGCCAATCCTCTCACTGTTACGGGATTACTGCCTGAATCGGTATAGCCTGTTAATAATCCGTTTGTATCAGCTGCGCCCACAGCAACCACGGCTCCGGCAACCACAAAACCATCGGTGGTGGCATTGTAAACTACCCCTGCAGTTAATTCTGTCCAGGGTCCAAAAACATCCACAGTTCCTGAAACATGGAGTTTTGTCTGTGGATTGGTAATCCCGATGCCAACATTACCTGGATTGTTGTTGTAAACATTATTACCACTTTTTGTCCACACACTTGTCAGGGTTGAGCCAGACCAACTCAAACCATTTCCGGCATCAAACAGACCGGAAGAACTTACTGTGCTTAAATTTCCGTTCAGGTCAGTCTTGAGAAAGCCGTTGGTATAATTGGCAAGGCAAACTGTACCTGTAGTGTGCAATTGTGCGGTTGGAAGATCAGTACCAATTCCTAAATAAGCACCGATATAAAACCTTCCACCGGAAAAATACCCTGAAAAACCATCAGTCGAGTTAACCAATCCCAGTACGCCCACCGTAATCCCGGTAGTTGCAGTATTGACACCCGCCAGTCCATATCCCTCGGAAGACTCAGAACGTCCCACACAACCATAATTGACTCCGTTGACGGAAGTTGCATGACCAAAAACACCATAACCTTCCACAGATTTTGATTCACCTACAACACCGTAATTTATTCCAGCCATCGCTTTTGCCAATCCATATATACCATAACCTGCGGGCGAATCCGACCTGCCAAGAACACCATAATTGGCGCCCGAAGTTGAAGATGCAAACCCATATACAGCAAATCCCTCCGATGATTTTGATTCACCCAGCACGCCGTAATTTACTCCTGTGGGAGAAGAAGCAAAGCCAAGAACGCCGTATCCGAGTGATGAGCGCGATTCTCCAACAGTTCCAAAGTTAACTCCTGTTGTTTCTGAAGCCAAACCATACAATCCATATCCTGCAGGAGAATCTGTCCTGCCTACCACTCCATAGTTTATGCCTGAACCTGAAGAAGCATGACCGTACACTCCAAAACCCTCAGAAGATTTTGATTCTCCCAGTACGCCATAGTTAATCCCGGTAACTGCGGCAGCATGACCAAAAATGCCATAACCAAGCGGAGCTCTCGATTCACCAACAATGCCATATGCCGAACCTGTAAGTGAAGATGCAAGACCGTATACGCCAATTCCTTCCGATGAAAGTGACTCACCGGCTATTCCGAAAGTTGTTCCGGTAAGTGAAGAAGTGTAACCGATCATACCATAGCCTTCACTATCGGAAGATTCGCTATAAATTCCACACATATAGCTCGTTAATACAGTCAGGGGATAAAAAGGGCTATTAGATCCGATACCTAACAATCCATTTGAGTTGTCCCAGTGTAAATAATTATTTGATCCTACCGTGGATGTCCCATTCCAGAATGTTAGTTTTCCTGTGGCACCTGAACCGCTGACCATTCCATTGTGTATATGGTCGCTTCGTGAAACTGTACCTGCATTTCCCGTTCCTGCGAAATCGATTGCCCATGTAGCTGAACTGCCTCCATTATAATTGTTTCCGGTAAGCCCTGTCCCTCTGAATAAAAATTCGTGTTCATGAACGAGCGGAGCATATCCTGCCAATGCATGGTTTCCCCAATTGTAAGCAATGTTCCAGTTTGTAATATCATCAGTGGTTATATCGGATGAGGGTGAATTCTCAAAAGCAGGATCTGATTCTGTTTTCAGGTACCCTTCTTCAGCATGGTTACCCCAGTTAAATGCTGTATTCCATTTAGTTACATCTTCATTTTCAACAATACGTATAAGCTTCCAGATTGGTTGTTCCGGCGTGCCTGCATTAAAATAAAATCCTGGTATTTCATCAGTTTGAAATATGAGTAATCCTGTCGCAGGAGAAACGATCTCATTCCGTTGTATCATATTCATCCGGGGGATGATTAATCCACGCTCTGTGCTTTTAATATCCAGCACTGCCGAAGTAACACCTGTAGTGTAACTTTGATCATCACTTATCACAACCGTTTGACCTGTGCTTTGAAAATAAATAATCATCAAAATGATTGCTGTCACGCCTGATAATAAGGTTTTCATTGTTTAGTTTTTTAAAGTTTGATTATGAAATGAATGAATACTAATTTGTTAGTGCCTGATGATTTTTACAACCTTGGCATCAATGCCATCTTTGAAGCGGAGAAGGTAAATTCCTTTAGGAAGGTCTGTGAAGTCGAACTGATGGTAAGCATTTGCCATTATTGCTCTGCTTTGCAGGCACCTTCCCACAAAATCATAAATTTCAAATTCAACAACCTGACTGATATCTGGTTTAAGAACCTCTATATGAAGTATGGTTGAGACAGGATTTGGATAGATTCGGTAAGATATATTGTTCGGATTAGGCAGTATATCCGGACCAATACCTGGGGCTATTTCATCAGCAACAGCAACAAGGCTCTTTCCGTTTTGACAATAAGATGCATCTTCAGTAATCCATGCATGCAGTTGTCCACCGCTTTCAGTGAGTGTTCCATAAAGTAACAGAACCCTTTGTCCGGCAATGAATTCGGCCCGTGCACCACTTTCGACAACAAAAGTAGTGCCCGCACCTGCTACACTAATCATTTGCAGCGCATCGAAGCAGCTATCCTGTCCATTCTCGATTGTCATGTTTTGTAATGCAAGATCAAATGGAATTACCGCAATCCAGTGAATTCTGGCGTTTGGATCCAATTCATATGCATCTCCTCCAAAATTGCCTCTGAAATTGGTAAAAGTTATTTTGCCCTGATCATTGTATTTGGCAACATTATTCAGTTCAATCCCGGGTGTATGGTTAAATTCGACCCCGTTGATGGTGATTATCTGATTGTTGTCAATAGTGAGTAACGTGCTTCCCGGACTTCCATTCTGTATAATGCAGTTATACAATGGATGCTCCGGATCAATCATAGCCCCGTCCTTGATGTTCAATCCGTTGCCTGTCATTCTTTCAATCAGGGCATTCTCAGCTGATATAGTTCCGCCTTCGAACACGTTAAAATAGAAGAATCCAGGTGATGAAATAACAGCGTGGTTTTCATCATCTCCGATTACCCGGATCAGGCCTCCGGCGTTCACCGAAATGTTTTTAAGGTTTTCCAGCAAGAGTTGCCCTCCGGGATCAATAGTGAGAGTTCCGTTGACAATGTCAACATTGCCCATGACACTGAGAATGGCACCTGATTCCACTCTAATATGACCACCAACTTGTACTCCCTGAGCTGCTATTCTGCCTGTAATGACAAGTAGTACGATGATTATTATCAATTGTGTTTTCATACTTTTTGATTTTTTTGCTCTTCGATTATTTGTGGAAGGATTTGATTTTAAGACTCATGTTTTGGATCATATGTTTCAGATTTATAATTCCACCGGATTACTTTGGGCTGGGCATTGCATGTACCGTAAGATTTTTATTCTCGCCTACAATGAATAGTGCTGAGGGTTCAACCCTGAGGTTCGACCAGATCTGGAGGTCTCCGTTTAGTAGTACTCCTGATTCATGGGTATTGCTGATTGTGAGGTTCCTTATATCATTAATCCTGATATTTTCTTCCGGACCTATATTCATTCCTTCAATTATACCGGCAATCTCAAGCGATGATTCAGGTAACAACACCAAAAGATCAGGATTTCCAATAACAGGATTACGCAAGGTAAGTTGGTTATTCATTAAATTTAACTGGCCATCTTCAAGTGTCAGAACTCCAAACAAATCCAAATTGCCACTCATACTGATCCCCAACGGTCGGCTGACTACAAGATTTTTTAGTATAATACCATTCATGTTCACCATGTTGGCATATCCATCAATGATCAGATCAGAGTGGGCTCCTCCGATCAGCCTTCCGGTGAATTCTGATAATCCGGTAAGTAAGTCTCCGTTCAGGATCAGTTGATTATCAGCAATACTAAAATTCCCGGCGATTATCATGAGATTCCCAGGGATGGATCGGCTTTCATGCAGTTCAACTCCTGCCAGATTGATAATTTCAACATTGGCAGGACCACTTGCTTCCGGAAATTCAGCGTTGCTGCAGATTCTTGCTGAGCTTCCGGCATATCGCAGAGTCGCACCGGGCTGATAAGCCAACACAAATCCATTAAGGTTGATGTTTCCCTCAATCAAAATCATCTGGTTAAATATTTCGATGTTATTGTGAAGCT
>CAYQRU010000161.1:0-5598 GCA_964419945.1 uncultured Bacteroidales bacterium
CGAGGCTAATGCCAAAGAGGATGGAGAAAACGAGGGTGGTAAGTGCAAGACGTTTCAGGTAGGGATCGAGTTCGGCAGGGATGGTATGATGAAAAACGCCGTACACATTCATCCAGAAAAATGGCACGGTGACCAGGAAAAACATCTGCACCGGTGAGCGGTAGTTGATGATCATAAAGGCCATTCCGCACAATACCGATCCGGAGATCAGCAGCAGGTGGTATATCCTTGCAGTGCGGATGCCAAACCTCACTACCAGCGTATGCTTGCCTGAGTTGGCATCGTTTTCCCTGTCACGCATATTGTTGAGATTCAGCACAGCCATACTTAGAAATCCAACTGCAGAAGCAGGCAACAGGATGTCGGCATGAAATTGCCTGGTGATCAGAAAATGGGTTCCCAATACACCGGCAAGGCCAAAGAACAGGAACACGAACAAATCGCCAAAACCGTAATATCCGTATGGTTTTTTCCCAACGGTATATTTGATGGCAGCGATGATAGCAAACAATCCCAGCCCAAAAAAGAAGGTTTTTACGAGATATCCGCCTCCCTGTAAAGCCTTAAAAATCAATGGAATACCTGTTGCAAGCGACAAGGTGGTAAAGACCACGATGGCAATTTTCATCTGGTTGGCGCTGATCTTTCCGCTCTGCACGGCTCTTTGGGGGCCTATCCTGTTTACATTGTCAACTCCGTGCGAAGAGTCGCCGTAATCGTTGGCCAGGTTCGATAGCACCTGCAGGAAGAGCGTGGTAAACAAGGCAAGGAGAAATACCGTCCAGTTTGTGAATCCGTCGAAATATGCGAGAAAGGCACCCAGCGAAACGGTGGAAAGCGCCAGCGGAAGGGTGCGCAACCTGAACGCAGAAACCCAGTATGATAACCTGGAAGACATGGAGATGTTGGGTGTTTGATTTTCTGTTAGGTGGATGGTTCGTCGGTTGTGTTTATGTAAATCAGAGCTATGGAACCGGTGTCAGGATCATTCACTCTTTGTAATTATTACCTTTATATCACGGAAACTTAGGGTATTTCTGAAAATCCGGCGGACGTTTTTCGAGGAAGGCGTTTTTCCCTTCCTGTGCTTCTTCGGTGAGGTAGTAGAGCAGGGTGGCATTGCCGGCCAGTTCCTGCAAACCGGCCTGTCCGTCAAGTTCGGCATTGAAACAATATTTAAGCATGCGTAAGGCCAGCGGACTGCGCTGCATGATGGTTTTGCACCAGTCAACCACTTCATCTTCAAGCTGTTCAAGTGGAACCACTTTGTTCACCAATCCCATATCAAGAGCTTCCTTTGCACTGTATTGCCGGCAAAGGAACCAGATTTCGCGGGCTTTTTTCTGGCCTACGATCCTCGCAAGATAGGATGAGCCAAAACCTCCGTCGAAGCTGCCAACCTTCGGACCTACCTGCCCGAAAATGGCATTTTCCGAGGCTATGGTCAGATCGCAAACCACATGGAGCACATGGCCACCGCCGATGGCATAACCGTTAACCATAGCAATGACCGGTTTGGGAAGAGAACGGATAAGCTTTTGCAGATCAAGTACATTCAACCGGGGCACCCCATCTTTGCCAATGTAGCCGCCGTGTCCTTTCACATTTTGATCGCCACCACTGCAAAATGCTTTATCGCCAGCCCCTGTGATCACAACCACCCCTATGTCGTTGTTTTCGCGGCAATGCTGCATCGCATCAATCATCTCCTTCACCGTTTCGGGTGTAAATGCGTTGTGGTAGCGGGGGCGGTTGATGGTGATACGGGCAATGCCTTCGAAGAAATCAAACATGATCTCTTCATACTTTTTAAGTTTTGTCCAGTTTCGGATAGTAGTCATGATGATAAAAAATTGAAGTATTCTCTTAACACGGAAGCGCTTTTTTTGTTTGGGGTTTTTACCACGAGCAGTGCCGGTTTTGTACTGCCTTTACTAAAAAAGGCAGGAAGGCAGGCCTTCAGGGTTTCGGCATCGCAGGCCTCATAGTAATCAAGCCCGAACATTTTGGCCAGGTGGTGTAATTCAGGTATATATGGGGTTTCGATAAAGGTTTCCATTTCGGGCATGTTCTCAGGGCCTTCTATGATCCGGAAAATATTGCCCCCACCGTTGTTCATGACAATGATGCGCAGGTTTGGCGTCAGATTTATATTCCATAAGGCATTGGAATCGTAAAGAAAAGCTATATCACCGGTAATCAGCACAGTGAGTGCAGGATTAGCCCAGGCTGCACCGGCAGCCGTGGATGTGCACCCATCAATACCGCTGACGCCGCGGTTACCGAAACAAGTGGTGTGTCCGGGCATATCGAATAGCTGCAGGTAGCGCACAGGCGTGCTGTTTCCTGCCTGTATCACAGTTTCGGGTGGAATATGGCTGAGGATGATCTCAAAAGCTCTGAGATCAGACCAGGGACAATTTTTTAGAAAACGATAGTGTTTTACGGTTCTTTGAGCCTCCTGCCTTTCCCAGCGCTTACGGTAGTCTCCTTTGGAATGTCTTGTCAAGGGGATGAAATCCGTAAGGAATGTTTCAGCCTTCGAAGGAATGGTAAGGCTCAAACTTTTGAATGTATCGGTATGAAAATCACCAGGGGCGATGTGCCAGTGTGTACCGGGACGGAAACGCTGCAGCCAGGCTTTCACTTTTCTGGAGACAATATGCCCGCCAAGGGTCAGTAACAGGTCCGGCACAAGATCACTGGATGAATTATTTGTCATACCTTCTATCAGCCGGTCAATATGCGGGAAAAAATGCTTTCCGTGCAGGTTTGATATAGTTTCTGTGAAAATTACGGTTCCCGGATCTTCAGCTAAATGGTTCAGAGCAGTATTTAGCCTTTCGTTTGGGGCAAGCATTCCGGTGATGACGAGTCTTGATGTTGCCTGATTCCATGCCGCCGCAAGTTTTTCCAGATCATCCCTGCTGATTGCGGGTGATGTATGGAGTAGCTGCATCAAAGGGGCTGCAGGCATGGATGGAGAGTTTTCTTTGTAAAGTGGTTCGCTCAGCGGGATGTTGATATGCACCGGACCACATACCGGAAAAGTACAGGCATCAATGGCTTCGTTGATGAGCCGGACATTGTAGCGGAGGGTGCTTTCGTTCAAGGGTTCGGAAGGTAACTGCACACTGTGGCGAATATAATTCGCATATAATCCGTTTTGGCGAATTGTTTGGCCGTCACCCTGGTCAATCCACTCAGGAGGGCGGTCGGCAGTAAGCACCAGTAGTGGAACCTGCTGGTAAAATGCTTCGGCAATGGCTGGTGCATAGTTCAGCGCAGCCGTTCCCGATGTGCAGGCAATGGCTACCGGCTGCCGGGATTGTTGTGCGATGCCCAGGGCAAAAAATGCTGCAGAACGTTCATCTACCACGCTCAAACAACGTATTTCCCGTCGGTTGAGGGCAGCAATTACGGGGGCATTGCGGGAACCCGGAGATACTACCGCCGTTAGAATGCCCCTTGCTTCAAGCAAGGCCGCAAGTTGCATGAGCGATTCTTTGCCCTTGTACTGCATGAAAAATGATTTAAAGCGCTAAATTGCATATTTTTTCGATAACAACCATTAACGTGCGGGTTTTCAACTCGGTTTCTTCCCATTCCTTTTCCGGAACCGAATCCCCGGTGATGCCTCCTCCGGCATACAGGGTCATCTGTTGCGAGTTGATCTTCATACAGCGCAGGTTCACAAAAAGCCCGGTTTTATGGCCATGGTTGACCGGGCCTAAAAATCCGGTGTAATATTCGCGCTCGTGTTTTTCATATTGCGCGATCATTTGCATGGCTTTGTCCGGCGGGAAACCACACACGGCAGGCGTTGGGTGCAATTTCCTGACCAATAGGGAAAGTTCAGAGGGATGGGTTAAGTCAAAGTGGAAAGTTGTACACAGATGTTCGATCTGCCCGGCAGACAAGGAATGAGGCATTGAAATTTCAAGGTTCTGTACCTGTAAGGATTCCAATCTTTCCCTGATGAAGCGGGTAACAATGGCCTGCTCTTCCATTTCCTTATTTCCCCAATTGCCTGCTGCACCGGCGGTTCGGGTTCCTGCCAGCGACATGGTGCTGCAATGCTCTCCCCGGCTGGTGATAAGGGTTTCGGGCGATGCGCCCATCCAGGTTCCAACAGATGGAAAATATGCCAGGTAAACGAATGCAGCAGGGTGCTGAAGACAAAGTTCATTGTAAAGCGCTGGCAGCAACGAATCCGGAATACGTGGTGTGGCAGTGGTCCGCGAAATCACTACCTTTCCTGCAACACCGTCCCTGAGTTGCAGGATAAGCTCTTCGAGAGTATGCAGATATTCCTTTTTTGTGGCCTGGAAGCAAACTGCAGTTTTGATTTTATGCTCCGGATAAGATTCAAAACCGGAGTGAAGAAAGCTGTATGCATTTGTAATTGCAGAAACGTCAGTGGCCTGTAAAAAGATTATGGGATGCTTTTCGGAATTTTTGAATGGTGCAAACATAAATCCTTCTTCTTCAGGCCATTGCTCTGCGTGCAGCATTTTCAGGTTTCCGGTCATGATGGTTGACGCATTTTCGCCGGGGAGGCGAAAAAGTACAAACGGCAAAGGGGTAGTTACGGTCATTTGGGCATTATCAGATTGTTGCAAGCAGCATGATGATCAGGCTTTCGGGATTACCATGACAGTAAGCCGTGACAAACAGACCAGCCTATGATGTTCGTCAGCGATACGGATTTCCCAGACATGAAGTTTCCGGGAGTTGGCTATCAGCCTGGCTTTGCCATACACAAAGCCTTCCCTGACCTTACGCAGGTGGTTGGCATTGATCTCGATGCCCACAATTGCCTGGGTTTCATTGTTGATCAACAGGATGGAACCCATGCTGCCAAGTGTTTCGGCAAGAGCAGCGCTGGCGCCGCCATGGAGCAGGCCGGCAGGCTGCCTGGTGCGGTTGTCAACGGGCATGCGGGCGCAAAGATAATCTGCTCCCAGTTCCGTATATTCAATGCCAAGATGTTGCATCAGGGTTCCCTGGTTCATGGAATTGAGTTCGGCAAGGCTGACTTGTTTGAGCATATCGTTGTTTCTATTTTCTGATTCAAACGCTCATTTCCCCTCTCAATGGGATTTGCAGCAGTTTTTCAATTTCCTTTTTCGGGAAGCCGCAACCCAGCAGGTACATCAGTTTGGCAATGGCCGATTCGGTGGTAATGTCGAAGCCACCGATGACGCCAATTTTTCCAAGCTCAACACTTGTTTCGTATTTCCCGATTTCAACCGAGCCTCCTTTGCATTGGGTCACATTAAAAATGATGAGATCCTTTTGTTCGATGGCATTTTTAAGTGCCTGAATGAACCAGGTATCCGTCGGCGCATTGCCCGAGCCGTAGGTTTCGAGGATCAGGGCCTTCAGGCCCTTGGTTTCAAGCATGGAACGAACCACATTTTCTGTGATTCCCGGAAAAAGTTTCAGGATAGCCACATTGGGATCGAGGTGTTTATGCACCTTCAGCCTTTTGAAATTGGGTTTCAGAATATGGTTTTCATTGTAGCGGATGTGCACCCCGACTTCAGCCAGTGGCGGGTAATTGCCCGAAACGAAAGCATTGAAATTCTCTGCATT
>CAYQRU010000161.1:5698-7012 GCA_964419945.1 uncultured Bacteroidales bacterium
CCGGCCAGCCTTATCCAGAACTCCGGCTGTACATTCGATGAGTCAATCACCGGATCAAAGGTATGTACATCAATACAACATTTTAAGCTGGCCAACACCGGAATACTGTGGTAGAGATGGTTGAAGTTAAACGGCCTGAGCGCCCCGCTGCTGCTATCGAGCATCATGCCAATGGTGCCACCGGTGTAAATGACGAGTATCTGTGATTTTTCATCCATCATGATTCGTTTTTTTTGGTAAGGGTGTTGAAAACCTCAGATGCCGTGCGCGATGTGATCTCGGCAACATCCTGCACAGAAATCCGGCAGGCTGCAGCAATATGAGCTGCTATGACCGGGATGTAGGCGCTTTCGTTCCGCTGGCCACGGTAGGGTGCCGGACTGATGAAAGGAGCGTCAGTTTCCAGTACAAGATGTTCAATGCCCACGGCATAAATGGTGTCTTTCAATTTCGAATTTTTAAATGTTACAACGCCACCGATTCCGAGTTTAAATCCGAGGTCAACAATGCGGGATGCCTGTTCTGCAGAGCCTGAGAAACAGTGAAAAATGCCTGTGAGGCCGGGTTTTTTCATCTCCCTGACGATCATGATGATCTCATCCATTGATTTGCGGGAATGAATGACCAGCGGAAGGTGGTATTGCAAGGCCAGGTCAATCTGTTTTCTGAAAACTTCTTCCTGCTCCCTGCGATAGGTCAGATCCCAGTAAAAATCGAGGCCGACTTCTCCAACAGCGCAGTAGCCGCCTTTTGATAACTGATTTATAACAAGTTGTAACTCTTCTCTCCAATTTTCTTTTACCGAAGTAGGATGCAATCCCATCATCGGGAAACAATTTTCCGGAAAATCATGGCAAAGGTCATGCATGGGTTCCACGGAAGTGCTGTCAATATTCGGTAGCAATAAATAATGGACTCTGTTTTTCAGTGCACGTTTTACCACCTCATGACGGTCGTTGTCAAAGGCATTCAGATACAGATGAGTATGTGTGTCAACGTAAAACATGGGGCAAAAATAGCAGAAAAGCAGGATTTAAGTCATGCAAAGAGAACCAGGCTTACGGACATGACCAGCATGCCGGTGATTACTCCGTATACGGTGAGGTGATGCTCACCGTATTCACGCGCTGTTGGCAGCAGGTTGTCAATGGAGATAAAAACCATGATTCCGGCAACTCCTGCAAACAGGATTCCGAAAACGACCTGGCTCATAAAAGGAAGTAATATCAGGAATCCTGTCAAAGCTCCAAGCGGTTCGGCAATACCGGAATATAAAGAAAGTCTGAAGGCTTTTCCGCGGTCGCCGCTTCCAAA
>CAYQRU010000162.1:0-6965 GCA_964419945.1 uncultured Bacteroidales bacterium
AAAAATATCCGGGCTGTGAAGCGTGTATCAATCAGGAACTTGTAATTTTGGCACGAAATTAAGTCAGACGACGTTCTTTATTAAAAATCTCTCTGTTAATTAATTACCAATTACCTTTTTATGATGAAAAAACGATTGTTAAGTGTAGCGCTGGTGTTCGTAATGGCCATAAATTTACAACTCCGCGCCGATGAGGGAATGTGGG
The DNA here is from genome assembly GCA_964419945.1 of uncultured Bacteroidales bacterium. Lineage (GTDB taxonomy): Bacteria > Bacteroidota > Bacteroidia > Bacteroidales > JAAYJT01 > JAAYJT01. The sequence continues at coordinate 206 of CAYQRU010000162.1, forward strand.
TTCCCATGTTTTTTAAAGACCTCATTTTCTCCGACATGCAAAAAATGGGGTTGCGCCTGAGCGCCGAAGACCTCTACAGTATCAACAGTGCCAGCATGAAAGATGCTGTGGTGGGGTTAAGCTCCGGTGGTGCTCCCGAAGGTTTCTTCTGCAGTGCTGAAATTGTTTCACCCAACGGATTGCTTTTTACGAACCACCATTGCGCTTACGGGCAAATTCAGAAACACAGCTCGGTAGAATTCGACTATCTTACCGAGGGCTTTTGGGCTATGAGTTATGAGGAAGAACTTCCCAACGAAGGCCTTACCGCTTCGATCCTCGTAAGGATGGAAGACGTAACCAAAACCGTGCTGGCCGAAGTTACTGCCGATATGAGTGATACCGATCGTCAAACGGCCATTCGCAAAGCAATCAAGCAACTGAAAGACGACAACTCAGAAGATGGGAAATACGATGTTACCGTAAAGCCATTCTATGCCGGCAATGAATATTATATGCTTGTTTATATCACCTATAAGGATGTCCGGCTTGTTGGAGCACCGCCTTCATCAGTCGGGAAATTTGGTGGCGATACCGATAACTGGATGTGGCCGCGCCATACCGGTGATTTCAGTGTGTTGCGCATCTACTCAGCTCCCGACGGCTCACCGGCCGAATATTCAAAAGAAAATATTCCTCTGAAGGCTAAACATCATTTTCCAATTTCCCTGAAAGGTGTTGAGCGTGAAGATTTCAGCATGATCTGGGGTTTCCCGGGCCGTACCAGCCGCTACCTTACTTCTTATGGAGTAGATTATAATGTGGAGCATTTCCAGCCATTATTGGTAAAAATACTTGGCAAACGGTTGGAAACCATAAAAACGCACATGGACGCTGACCCCGCAGTGCGTATACAGTATGCTTCTGTTTATTCTTCTATAGCCAATGGCTGGAAATATTATATTGGTCAAACCCGCGGTTTGAAACGCCTCGATGTGTACAGCGAGAAACTTAAAATTGAAGAAGATTTTAATAAATGGATTACGATTAATCCGGGAGCCAAAGAAAAATATGGCAATGTGCTTACGCAAATGCAGGAAGGCTATGATCTGATGGCCAAGGATGTCGTTCCGGCTATGTATCTGAATCTGGCGGGCAACAGCCCGGCGAGCATGGGCTTTGCAGCAGCACTCAACGAAATGCGCACCGTGCTTGAAAAGGATCGTAAAAATCAGAAAGCTATTGACGAGGCTGCTGAAAAGCTGCGCGAAAGGGCTCAGGATCATTTTAAAAATATGAATTATGCTACTGACGTCAGCCTTTTTGGAACTATGATGGAGATGGTGTTTTTCAATCTGCCCGAACCCTGGCGCCCGGCATTTTTCGCTGACGTGATTAAGCTTCACGGTGGCAACTTCCACAACTATGCTGCTGAAATCTACAGCAAATCAATCGTTACTACTCCTGCATCTCTTGATCGCTTCCTTGCGAAACCAAGTCTGAAGAGCATTGACAAAGATCCATTATTTATCGCACAGAAACAAATCCGCGAATTAGCCATGAAAGCCTCCGGTAATATTGGTAAAGGTCAGGGCATTGTTGGCAAGGCCGAAAAACTCTGGATTGCAGCCCTGCGCGAGATGAACCCTGACAAGGTGTATTTCGCCGATGCCAACTCAACCATCCGGATGACTTATGGCCAGGTACTCGATTATTATCCAGCCGACGCCGTTCATTATGATTACCTGACCACCCTGGCAGGGGTGATGGAAAAAGAGGATCCTACTAATGATGAATTCATTGTGCACCCGAAGTTGAAAGAATTATTCGAAAAGAAAGACTTTGGGCAATACGGCAAAGATGGAGTTCTTTACGTCAACTTCCTGACCAACCACGATATCACCGGCGGCAACTCGGGCAGCCCGGTTATAAATGCCGATGGGCATCTGATCGGGATCGCCTTTGATGGAAACTGGGAAGCCATGAGTGGAGACATAGCCTTTGAACCCGAACTGCAACGCACTATTAATGTAGACACGCGTTATGTGCTCTTCATCATTGATAAACTTGCTGGTGCAAAACGTCTGATTGATGAAATGACGATTATAAGGTAGATGTAATTAGCTACACTGATTGATCCGGACAAAGAGGAGTTTTTAAAATGCGTCGTATATGCGGCGCATTTTTTTTAATTTTACCAACTGAAAAATGTTGGTTGCCTGGGAGGGCTCCCTAAATGAATCAGTGGTTTAGAATATTTCTCGGCGCTACATTAACCATCCTTATCGATTCTGCCAACACATTTGCAGAAGTTAAAAGTATTGGAACTCCCTCAGTTAGAAATTATTACAGCTCAGATTTTCAAGCAGGAACCCAAACCTGGATGATTGATACAGGTAAAAGCGGACTTGCTTATTTTGCCAACAACGACGGCGTACTTGAATTTGATGGACTAACCTGGCGTACGTATCCTTTGCCTGATAACTCTGTGGTGAGGAGCGTAAAAGTTTCTTCTGACGGCCGTATCTATGCTGGTGGCCATAATGAGCTTGGTTACTTTCAGGCCAATGAGTCAGGCAAACTTGTTTACCATTCACTCCATCAGCTTTTACCTGGGCAATACCGCGATTGCGATGAAATATGGAAAATTCATGAGCATGACAGCAGCATTATTTTCCAGTCATTTATGCAAATCATGATTTATCGCCACGATACAATCATGGTGCTTGAAGCGCCCGGAATGTTTCATTTTTCCTTCCTGGTAAACGATCAACTTTTTATAAATGATCAGACATTTGGCTTGCACAGGCTGGAAAACGACAATCTCATCAGACTTAAAGAAACTGAAGCATTAAAAGGGAAACTGATTTGGGCTATGTTGCCTCTTGGAAACAGGATTTTGATTGCTACTGCCGACGAAGGCATTTACAGTTATAATGGCAATATACTTACTCCCTGGAACAACCAGACATCAGAGCTTCTCAGTGATAAACAGGTGTATTATGCCATGCCTGTCGGCCAAAACCTGTTTGCTTTCGGAACCATACAGGATGGTTTGATTATCTCTGACGAAGCCGGAAACCTGGTGCAACACATCAATGTGGACAAAGGCCTGCAAAACAATACCGTGTTAAGCATCTGTTCTGATCCGTTTTCAAACCTCTGGTTGGGATTGGATAACGGCATTGACTATGTTGACATCCATTCACCCCTGACATATTTTTCGACTTGCAATAATCTCAGCGCAGGCTATACGGCAGTAATTCACAAAGGAGTGCTTTATATGGGAACGAACCGGGGTGTTTTTTACCACGATTGGGAGTCGCTGAAAAGAGGTGGTGTTGATCAATATTTCAAACCGGTGAATGGCACCCAGGGGCAGGTGTGGTCGCTGCAGGTAATTGACGGCACTTTGTTTTGTGGTCATAATTCCGGGATTTTTATCATTGAGGGAACCAAATCTAAATTGCTTTCAGGTGTGCAGGGCGGCTGGGCTTTTCTGCAGCCCGAAGGCTGCCACGACCTTGTGATTTGTGGAACCTACACCAGCCTCGTAAAGTTCGAAAAGAAAAATGGCCGATGGTCGAAAGGGGTTCAAATTAAAGGGTTTAAAGAATCGTCGCGTTACCTGGCCAATGCCGGAAGGCGCAGCATCTGGATCAGTCATGGCTACAAGGGCGTGTTTCGAACCCATTTTACGGACAATTTCGACAGTGTTGTTCAGATTGATTTTTACAACAGTCAGAATGGGTTTCCTTCCGATAAAGATATCAGCGTTTTTGCGGTATTTAACCAGGCGGTTTTTACAACCGGAAAAGGAGTGTACAAGTTTGATGAGCAAACAAATACATTTATTCCAGATCCGGTTTTTCAAAGCCGGTCGTTGCGAACTGATATGAATATTCTGAAAGAAGATTCCCAGGGAAATATCTGGTATTTTACTGCTGAAAAGGCCGGGGTTTACCGCCTGCGCGAGGATGGGAACTTCACAGAAGTTGAAATTCCGTTCAGAGAAATGAAGGGTAAGTTTATCAAATGGTTTCAGTTTGTTTATCCATATGATGAAACCAATGTTTTCTTTGGAACCCAAAATGGCTTTGCGCACTATACTCCCGGTTCTTACAAAAATTTTCAACAACCATTCAATGCCTTTATCCGGAAGATGGAAATTCTTTCAGGCGTTGATTCCGTGCTGTTTAACGGCTCTGCCGGTTCAAACGATTTTAAAGCCATTATTCCATATCGCTTCAACCAACTTCAGTTTGAGTTTGCCGCCAGCGATTTTGCCAATCCCGAAAGCCTGAGGTTTCTGGTAAAACTCGAAGGTTTTGATAACGAATGGGTTGATTGGCAACGACTCAACACCCGCCAGTTTACCAACTTACGATATGGCGATTACACCCTGCATGTTAAGGCTGTCAATCTGTATGATATTGAGAGCCAGGAAGCCAGGCTGAGCTTTACCATCCTTCCACCCTGGTATCACAGCCGTTACGCTTATATTGCGTATGTAATTCTTGTAATGGTGTTGATAGGGCTGATGGTAAAATACATACTTTACCGCATGGAAAAATCCAAAAAGGCATTTCAGGAGGAACAGCGAAAGATTTTTACTGAGCGTGAGAATCAATTACAGATAGAATCGCTTAAAGCAGAGAAAGAAGTGATCAGATTAAGAAATGAGAAATTGCATTTCGAAAGAATACAAAAAGATAAGGAGCTGGCAAACACCACGATGCAAATTGTCCAGAAAAGTAAAACACTGATTGCGATCAGGAATGAGCTTCAGAAACTAAGCCGGGAATTGGGGAAACATGCTGCGTCAGGCTTGTTAAATACGGTTATTAAAAAGATTAACAGGAGCATTGATACTGAAAAGCAATGGGAGGTTTTTGAAAACCATTTCGAAAATGTACATGAAGATTTTCTGAAACGCCTCAAAGAGAACCATCCTAAGCTTTCTCCACGTGAACTGAAGCTTTGTGCCTATCTCCGTCTGAATATTTCAAGCAAAGAAATTGCCAATCTGATGAATATCTCAGTAAGAGGTGTTGAAATCAGCCGCTACCGCCTGCGCAAAAAACTTAACCTCGAACACGACCAAAACCTCACAGATTTTATTCTGACGTTTTAAAAGATGCTGTTTAGCCCCATTCATTGCAATGATGTAGATCATTCAGACACATAGGCTATAGAGAAGAACAGAAATTCAACATTGAGTCCACTCCGAAAAGTATTAAAACCATTTTTACTACATAGACACAGTAGAAACATAGTTTTCACATAGTTGTTAATCAATAGTTTAAACTATGTGCTTTCAATGTGGACTATGTATCTATGTGGTTCAAAACGCTTTTCGGAGTGGACTCAATCCTCTAAATCAAACATCAGTGAGCATATCAAACATATTTTTGAAGAAGGAGGGTTATCCGAAAGTTCCGTTGTTCGGAAATTCCGAACAACTGCCGCTGACGGCAAAAGCTATGAAGTTAAACACTACAACCTTGATGTGATCATTTCTGTTAGTTACCGGGTAAAATCGTTACGGGGTACTCAATTTCGAATCCGGGCAATCCATTCAATGAATACGAGACATACAAAATCAAATCAGGTGGACGATCTTTCGGAACTCGAAAAGCAGTTTAACGCAAGCATCGAAAAGGCCCAACAACAATTGAAATCAGCCGACAGAAAGCGACAGTAATTTCACAGGCAACAAACATGTTTTTTTATTCGCGACTAATAGTTTTTCAACGACTTACAATTGTTTTGATGTAGTATTGTTGTACTGTAGACTGCTGCATGTTGAGTTATTGAGAAGATAGAAAATTTTGTTTGCCGGATCTATGATTGTTTTTTTGCGTCCGCAAAACTATAATGACCTTGTTTTCATTCATTAAAACCAATTCTATGATTAAAAAGTTTACAATTGTGCTGTCAGCAGTGCTTCTGTTGGGAGTATCTGCATTTTCGCAGCAGCGCAGCGTTTCGGGTGTGGTGAAATCCGCTGACGACGGATTACCAATTCCCGGTGCTACCGTTCTTGTTAAAGGAACGCTGAGTGGAGCCTCAACTGACATTGACGGGGCCTATATCCTTAAGGATGTGCAGGTTGGAGCTACCATTATTTTTTCATTCGTCGGTATGAAAACCCAGGAGATAGCTTATACCGGCCAGGCAACCATTGATGTATCCCTCAGTTTTGAGGCTACCGGATTGGACGAAATAGTTGTGATTGGTTATGGCAGTGTAAAGAAGAAAGATGTTACAGGGGCCGTTTCGATGGTTGATTCCAAAACCATTACCAACCTGCGACCCATTAAAGTGGAGGAATCACTGCAGGGTACCATGTCTGGTGTGAATGTTACTCCACAATCGGGTGCTCCCGGAGCCGGGCTTGACATTCGAATCAGGGGAATTTCAACCAACGGCGATGCATCACCGGTTGTGATCATTGACGGGTATCAGGGCGACCTGAACACCCTCAACCCCAATGATATTGAAACCATTACAGTACTTAAAGATGCACAGGCAGCCATTTACGGAACAGTCGGTGCAAACGGGATCATTCTTATCACAACAAAGCAGGGGAAAAGAGAAGCACCCACATCTGTTAGCATCAACAGTTCTTTCAGCACCCAGCAAACTACCCGGAAACTGCCCATGCTGAATGCAACGGAATATGCGATCCTGCTGAACGAGAGTTATGCAGCTAGTGGATTAGCCCTGCCGTATCCGGATATTTCCGGTTTGGGAAGAGGAACCAACTGGCAGGACGCTC
>CAYQRU010000163.1:0-5142 GCA_964419945.1 uncultured Bacteroidales bacterium
CACTGTTTCTTCTGATACGGCTTCTTCAATTTTCCTGAATATCTGCTGCCTGAGTTCAAGGCTTGTTCCTTTTTTCTTTGTGTTCACAGTTTCAAGCACAATATCACAATCACCAAGTGAATGGTAGTCTGTCGAGCCTTTGATGCGTGAAAGAATCAGTTTTTTTTCATTATTGGTCAGACCCCATTTATTAATGCGTTCATCAAGCAGACGGTTCATACGTCTGAAGATCTCTTCAATCCGCTCCTGGCTGATATCAATAAAAGCTACTTCAATGCCTGACTGGCTAACGAGTATCGAAATTTCCTGGCCCATCGCCCCACAACCAACAATGCCAACTTTTTGAAGTGTTTTCTTTGGCTTGATGGTTTTACTAAGGCTAAAATCTTCTAATCTGTCACTCATTCTGAATAAAGTTTTAATGTTTAAAATATCCTCTAGTTTTTCATTCCTTCTGCCTGGTTAGCAGTAATTGCTACGAGGTTCACAATATCGCTGACTGAACAACCCCGGCTGAGATCGTTAATAGGAGCGGCAAGCCCCTGCAATACAGGACCTATAGCTTCGGCCCCGGCTAAACGTTGAACCAGTTTATATGCAATATTACCTGACTGCAGATCAGGAAACACCAGTACATTTGCTCTGCCAGCAATATTGCTGCCCGGCGCTTTGCTACGACCTATTGCTTCAACAATGGCAGCATCGGATTGCAGTTCGCCGTCAATCAGTAGCGATGGTTCCATTTCACGTGCAATTCGGGTGGCATTAATTACCTTATCACACATTGGATGATGCGCTGAACCTTTGGTCGAAAAACTCAGCATGGCAATACGTGGTTCAATCCCTGCAATGTTTCGTGCAGTGGCGGCTGTGCTCACTGCAATCTGGGCAAGTTCGGCATCGGTGGGATCAGGATGAACAGCACAATCGGCAAACACAAGTACACCATCCGGAACGTATTTGTTGTTTTCGAGCACCATGATGAATGCGCCTGAAACCACACTGATACCAGGTAAAGTCTTCACAATCTGAAAGGCAGGGCGAAGTACATCGGCAGTAGCGTTTCCCGCTCCGGCAACTTCTCCGTCAGCCGCTCCACTCTTAATAAGTAGAGTAGCCAGATATAAAGGATCCTCCACCAGATGGTTTGCATCTTCCATGGATAGACCCTTATTCTTTCTGATTTCGTGAAGCAAGGAGGCAAATTCATGCTTTAGCGGATTATTGCCAGGATCAATAATTTGCGCTTTACTAATGTCCTTTAGTTCCCATTCTTTTGCCAATGAAAAAATCTTGTCTTTGCTTCCAAGTAAAATTAAATTTGCGATTCCTTCATTTAAAATGATATCCGCAGCTTTGAGTGTTCTTTCCTCGGTCCCTTCAGGCAGCACAATACATTTTCCAACCTTTTTGGCGTTGCCCCTGATACGCTCCATTAATCCCATAAGTTCCTTATCTCTGTTTGTTGTACAAGTAACTACTACCAGCAATATTAGCTTGCAAAGGTACATCTTATTCAGTTGACACAGAAAACATTTTAACATTTATTTAACAAATCGGGCTTGCAAAATTCCTTTTCGTACAAGGAGAATATTCCATCAATAATCTGTATATCAATTAACTTCAATTTCATTTTTGACCTTGCTATACCATGCACAGCAAAAAGTTTTCAACCACTTAATAACATAAAGCTGTCTTCATTAGAAATTAATTTAAAAACCAAAATGTATATAGTTGATAATGTGTTAGTTAAAATGTAATAAATGAAAACCTGTACTTCCTTTATGCTGATAAAGCCAAAATTTATACTTTTGCAGCCAGATTCAGACACAAGCTGAACTATATCAGAGGCTCCCGGCTTTATGTCAGGAAGGTCAACGGTTATTTGGTATATGATCGAGATATTAGCTCAGTTGGTTTAGAGCGCTTGCTTGACAGGCAAGAGGTCACTGGTTCGAATCCAGTATATCTCACTTTATTAATCAGCCGCTTGCATATATGATTAGCAGGCGGTTTTTTTATTTGGTAGTGCAGCAAACAAAAAATTAAGTATCAATAGCTATTATTTGTAAAAAACGAGTAATTTTGTTGTTCATATTAATAGAATAACGTTGCTGCAAGCGCTAATCACATCCAAAACCCGCATAAAACTGCTGCTCAGATTTTTTCTGAACAGCAACACCACGTCGTATTTGCGCGATCTGGCTTCAGAATTTGGCGAATCAACCAATGCCATCCGGCTCGAACTCAATCACCTTGAAAATGCCGGATTACTTAATTCAAGGATGCAGGGCAACAAAAAAGTATTTCAGGCTAATACCAGCCACCCTCTGTTCGATCCGATTCGCCAACTCATACTCAAACACACCGGTATCGACCAGATTATGGGTTTTGTGTTGACGAAACTGCAAGGGTTGCACAGTGCGTATGTGCTGGGGAGTTTTGCCCGTGGTATTGACAATCCGGAAGTCGAACTCATGCTTACCGGTCTTAATATTGAAATTGAAAACCTGAGAAAAATGGTTAGTAAAGCCGAAAAACTGATCAACAGGAAAATATCTTATCATATCATTACACCGGAAGAAACTCAAAACCACCTCGCCAGACATCCCGAAGCACTGCTTGTTTGGCAAAAAAACGAAACTCAATCATAATTGATTGATTAAATAGAACTTAGATCATTTTGCTGGTTCAGTAACTGTAACTGACGGGGCGAAGCTGTAACCAGACTTAAAACAAAAAATTGGGTTAAGCTGTCAGGATAAGAGCATTGTGGTTGATGAGATTACTCGCATTTCCCGGTTCCGGAACACCAAAAACATTACAAGTAGCGCAGAGCACAGAAGTATCTGAAAATTTTATACGTAAACCTTAATAACTGCTGTTGAATAAAACATGAAAGACTCAACTCCGGCGAGGATGAGGCACTCGGGATTTTGAAAAGAGATATACATTTTTTAATAAACATGCACCTTTGCATATTGAAAAAAGGATAGATTGAGCTTTTATTTTTGACCAAAATATTCAAAAAGGATTTCTGTCCGTCCTGAGGTCCTGCCATTGTCCATTATACAGACCACAGGCATTCTCCCGGCTATGATCTGTTTATTACAGAAAATATTCCGGGAAAAAGCCTTAAAATGCTCATTACTGAATAATTATACTATAAAACAACTTCTTCTTGACCACCCGATTCAGTTGCATTGTACCGTGAATGTGGCAAAATTAACATGCTTTGAATTTCCTTATCCAATAACCTTGGCAGTCGATTTTGAAAAAACCATAAAAATCCCTGACCTTCGCATATTGGCCGCTATGAAAGCGTTTGCCCTGGGTGAGAGAGTAAAATGGAACGAAATAAAGGGCTATCTGACTGAAATTGCGTTAACGCAATTTTAAAACCCTAAGAAGTAAATCAAGGTAACTACAGTAGCCATGAATGGCGAACAAACATTCATCATGATAGCTCACCGCCTCACCACCGTGATGAATTATGACATTATCTTCTACATGGAAGACGGCAAAATCATTGACCAGGGAACCTATCACGAACTGCTGCAAAGGAATAAAAAATTTAGGGTAATTGACCGGTCAGGATTAATCCAATAAAGTAAATTCTACTCAGAAAACCAAGGTGTATTTAGTAAATATTACATAATTTACTATTTTTGTGGCATGAAAAACATCATAAAAGACATCATCCTTGAAAACCAAGACCTTAGATTGCCTGCAATGGTTCAACGCAGGCTTCAGTTGCCACTCGACCTGAAAATGATTATCAGCCTGGTCGGTTCACGAAGAAGCGGGAAAACATGGTTGCTGTTCGACTCGATCAAAAGATTGCAAGCCAACGGATTACAGAAAGAAAAAATTCTCTTTATGAATTTTGAAGATGAACGCCTGACTTTCGATACCGGCAGTCTTGATCTGATTATCCAGGCTTATGGAGAATTGTTTCCGGAAATTGAATTTGAGGATGTTTATGTTTTTTTTGATGAAATACAAAATGTCGCTGGCTGGGAGAAATTTGTCAGAAGAATATTCGATACCAAAACCCGGAACATTTTCATTACTGGTTCCAACTCGAAATACCTGAGCACAGAAATTGCTACTGAACTGAGGGGCCGTACTATCAGTTATACAGTATATCCGCTATCTTTCAGCGAATACCTCGACTTTAACCATATAGAAAGAAAACTCTATCCGCAAAAAAATAAAAGTACTGCTATCCACTATGCTGAGAAGTTTTTGACCAATGGAGGATTCCCTGAAACCGTTTCTTATGAAAACCATATCAGGATTAAAATACTTCAGGAGTACTTTAATGTGATGATATTCAGGGATATTGTTGAACGATACCAGGTAAGTAATATTGATGCATTGAAATTTTTTATTAAGAAAGTCTTCGCCGGGGTAACTAAACCTTTCTCTGTGAACAAGGCGTACAACGATTTGCGTTCAATGGGCTATAAAATCAGCAATAAGTATCTTTACGACTATTTCAACTATTGCAATGATGTCTTTCTCTGCCAATCCATCAATAAATTCAATTTTTCGGAAATCAAGCAGGCAAAGAGCGATAAGAAAACCTATATCATTGATACCGGCTTACTCTCGGCCATCGAATTTTCGACATCGGCAAATTCAGGGAAACTGCTCGAAAACCTGGTATTTCTGGAGTTTCTGAAGGCAGGCAAAGAAATCTTTTTTTTCAGAAATCAGTACGAATGTGATTTTATAATCAAAGAAGACAACAAATTGACTCCCTATCAGGTGGCCTGGGATTTGAGTGATGAAAATACAAGGGAAAGAGAACTCAAAGGGCTGTCGGAAGCGTGTAATTATCTGAATAACAATACAGGGATAATACTATGTTTCGATTACGAAGAAGAAATCTATTACAACGGTTTAACAATACAAGTAACCCCTGTTTATAAATATTTCTTAAACCCTTAAAAATCAATACTGACCCCAAACCAAATAAGCATCTCGTACCTCGCATTTCGCGGGGTAAACAACGAACCCCGGTTAAATAGTTCGTGCCTCACATTTCGCGGGGCAGGCAACGAACCCCAGTGAAATTGCTAGTGCCTCACATTTCACGGGGTAAACAAAGAACACAGAATAACGAAGCAAAAAAGC
>CAYQRU010000163.1:5242-6914 GCA_964419945.1 uncultured Bacteroidales bacterium
GTGCCTCACATTTCACGGGGTAAACAAAGAACACAGAATAACGAAGCAAAAAAGCTGACATTTCCGCCAAAATCAGAAGCAAAATACTGCCAATTACGGAAGTGAAACATTGCCATTTGCGGAAATATTGAGAAATTTGCAGCATACCAATACCATTTCAACATGAACGAAAAGCTATATATGCCACGATTGTGCGATGCTGAATTGAAATTAGCCTTGCAATCGTCAGGAGCCGTGCTGATTGAAGGCGCCAAATGGTGTGGAAAAACTTCTACTGCAAGTAAGGCCTCACGCAGTGTGCTGTACATGCAAGACCCCGACAATGCTGGTTCATACCTTGCTATGGCCGACACAAAACCATCTTTACTACTCAAAGGCGAAACACCCCGGCTGATAGATGAGTGGCAAATGGCACCCGTATTATGGGATGCAGTTCGGTTTGAAGTGGACAAAAGAGAAAAAACAGGCCAGTTTATTTTAACCGGCTCGGCAGTTCCTTCCGATAATGTTACCGCACATACCGGTACCGGACGAATATCGCGCTTAACCTTACGCCCCATGAGCCTTTTCGAGTCATTGGAATCCAATGGGGCTGTATCTTTGCGCACATTGTTCGCTGGCAATCACAATGTGGAGGCTATGTCAGATTTAAGCATCGAACAAATTGCTTTTGCATTGTGCCGGGGTGGTTGGCCTGCAAGCGTTCAAATGAAAGGGGCAACAGCCATACGCATGGCAATGGATTACGTGGAAGCTGTTATTAATTACGACGTGTCAAGGGTTGACAATGTGGAGAAAAATCCTGATCGGGTACGTTTGCTTTTGCGTTCCCTGTCGCGTAACATCGCTACAACTGCCACTTATCAAACGATCAGAGCCGACATGGAATCAACCGATTTAACCATATCTGATAAAACGATAAATTCTTATCTGAATGCACTTCGCCGGATTTTTGTGCTGGAAGATTTGCCGGCATGGTCGCCATCTTTGCGTTCAAAAACAGCCATTCGCTCTTCGGTAAAAAGACATTTTGTAGATCCGTCAATTGCGACAGCAGCGTTGCGTACAAGCCCTGAAGGTCTTTTGACTGATTTTGAATACTTTGGATTCCTCTTCGAAGCCCTGTGTACCCGCGACATTCGTGTATATGCCCAGGCCAATGATGGCGATGTGTTTCATTATCGCGATAAAAGTGGCCTCGAGGCCGATTTAATTGTGCGCCTCCGAAATGGCCAATGGGCCGCAATTGAAGTGAAGTTGGGCAAGAAACAAACCGACGAAGCAGCTAAAAACCTATTGGCACTCAAAGCACGGATAAATGAAGATAAAATGGGCCAGGCTTCTTTTTTGATGGTCATCACAGGCGGTCAGTATGCCTACAGGCGCAGGGATGGCGTTTTAGTGGTACCTATCTCTTGCCTGAGAGACTAATCAGTGGACGATTACAAATGATTCGTGTGAGTTGAAAGGTTTTTTTATTAGCTTTTTGAAACCCATGGTCAGTCAAGCCCAAACAACAAACAAAAAAAAATTACCCCGTGAAATAGCTCGTGCTTCGCATTTCGCGGGGTAAACAACGAACCCCAGTGAAATAGCTCGTACCACGCATTTCACGGAGTAAACAAAAAACACCAAACACAAAAACAAACCCACCCATGAATCAAGCTGAAAT
>CAYQRU010000164.1:0-6783 GCA_964419945.1 uncultured Bacteroidales bacterium
GAAATCCTGGATCCTGAGTTTTTCGGGCCATTATGGGAGTTCTCCTATCAGCATTGCCTTTTTGATCCCGAGAGATATGACAAAATAAACGGATATTATAATCTGCAAAAACTTAATAAACAGTTAGATAAGATTCTTATCAGGCGCGAAAAGCAAAAAGTCCTGGATCAGTTACCAAATGTTCAGCAAATCCGAATACCAGTCAACTTATCACCTTTACAGGCAGAATATCATACCTCTTATGCAAATGCTATTTCCCGGATTATACGGAAAAAATACCTGACACCTTTTGATTTGCAACGCCTGCAACAATTGCTGGCCAATATGCGTATGGTGTGTGATTCTACTTTTTTGATTGACGATCAGACCAATGAGTCGCCCAAACTTGAAGAACTTAAGAATATACTGATTGATAAACTGGATGTTCCCAATACTGACGCTAAGATAATCATTTTTTCAGAGTGGGTTAAGGTGCATAAGCTAATTGGCAAGCTCCTCAGAGATCATCAGATTGGATTTGTGGAACTGAATGGTTCTATTCCTGTCAAGTCACGCGGAGAACTGATCAGAAAGTTCGAGAGCACCCCACAATACAAAATTTTTTTATCAACAGAAACAGGTGGCGCCGGTTTGAACCTCCAGGTTGCTAATACCCTTATCAATTTTGAACTGCCCTGGAACCCTGCAAAGAAAAACCAAAGAATTGGCCGGATAGACCGTTTGGGACAAAAGAGTACCAGGTTGACAATCTATAGTTTTGTTTCACGCCAATCAATTGAAGAACAGATTGCTTCAGGCCTACTGATTAAGCAAAGTCTTTTTGATGGTGTATTGAACGAAAATGCAGGATTGGATTTTATTGATTTCAGTTCAAAGGGCCGTTCGCAGTTCATACAACAACTCGAAGAGTTCATTGCTCAGGAAGAAAGACTTAAACAGGAAACAGAAATACTTCAATCAAGAGATCAGCTTAAATTTATTTCAGCAGAAGCTAAGATAGAAACGCCTGTTACTGATGAAATTGATCTGGTAGCTGCTGAACCAGAGCCTCAGGATGAGATTACCGCCCCGACGAAAGAAGAAAATGCACAATATGTGAAAGCTGTAGAACTCGAAAAGGTCATGAATGACGGAATGTCTTTCCTGGCTGGCTTGTTCAAAATGGCAACAGGTAAGGAAATGGGTATCGAAAGCCAGAAAATAGAGATCAACAGGAACACAGGAGAAGTTACAATGAAATTCAGACTACCTGTAGGTTGATACATTTTTTCAGGCTTTATAAAGCTATTCTCCGGATAACATTTGATTAAATATTTTATAAATTACTGATAATCAATATACAATAATGAAAACTGTGTTAAGATTGTTAATCATCAGCAGGATTATTTCTGTATTATTCACCTCAGATGCTTATTGCCAGGTCCAAAAACAGGTGGTGGGATATTACCCCAACTGGCAATGGTACGACCGTAATCAGTTGGTGAATCCCGAATCAATCATTTACAGCAAGTACACCGTGATCAATTATGCTTTCTTCAGGCCCATGGTCAGTGGTGAGATTACATCAACCGATTCCTGGGCAGATGAAAACCTTTTGCTGGGGCCAATGATCTGGTGGCCGGTTCAGATGCATGATTCTACCAGGAGCCTTCCATATTTGGCACATCAGGCGGGTACCAAACTCCTGCCCTCTATCGGAGGATGGAACGATTCATATAATTTTCCGATAATTGCAGCGGATCCGGCTAAACGTCAAACGTTTACGGCAGCATGCATGGAACTTATCCAAACCTACAATTTTGATGGTATTGATCTTGACTGGGAATATCCGGGATATGCTGCTCATGGTGGCTCACCTGCTGATAAACAAAACTTTACGCTTTTGTTGCAGAACATTCGAACGGCGCTTGATAGCCTTGAGGTTCAAACGGGCAAATACTATCTGCTTACTTCCTGTTTTGGTGCTTCTCTTGAGCGTATGCTCAGCATTGACTGGGAAAACGTGCTTCCACTGGTAGACATGGTAAACCTGATGACATACGATTTTCATGGTTCATGGGATCTGTTAAGCAATCATCATACACCACTCTATGCCCCGCTTGTTGGCGATCCACTCTGGTGTCTGGATGGAGCTTTTACCCTGCTGACCCAGAATTTCAATGTGCCACCCGGAAAAATAAATCTGGGCGTGGCGTTTTATGGAAAGGCACTTGCAAATTGCAACCAGCTATACGGATCACATACGGGTTATGACATGGTAACTTTTTGGGAAGATGAAGGACAGCCACTTTATTATAATATTCTGAAACGGATGAACCTGTTTTCAGCATTCTGGGATGGACAGGTGAAATGTCCTTATCTGCTGGGTAACAATATAAATACTTTTGTTACTTATGAAAACGATGAATCCATCACACTGAAAGCACAGTATATCAGGAATCAACAGGCTTTGGGTGCTGTTATCTGGGAAATTACGGGAGATTATATTGAGACTTCTCCGGGCTCAGGACTCATTGATGGTACCCCTCTGCTTGATGCACTGCACGAAGGATTTAATTCAGGCATGTTGGGCGATGCCAACTGCGACGGTATGTTGAATGTCATGGATGTGATCAGCATGGCAGGTTTTATTACAGGCAACAATCCTGTGCCGTTTTGTTTTAATAATGCCGATGTGAATGGCGATGGCATCATTAACCTACTGGATATTACAAGTTTGGTTCAGATAATCATGAGTGGAAAACATGAATGATAAACCAATGCTGGCGCTTTAGCGTAAATCATTGGATTGTAGTAATTTAAAATAGAGAACCTTATGCCAGCTCCAAATTATTTCCTCTCTACAAATTCATAAGCACCCAGGTCCGGTTCGTTATTGGCTATGCGGTTGATTCCTTTAATATCGGTCTGCAGGTTAAAAGGGGCTGTTGCGATCACGTTCATATTTCCCTTATTGATTACAGGCGAAAGAGTATCAGGTATCAGGTTGTGGATGGCTTTGTCGCTGAACAGGGGATCTTCGTTGGGTGTGCAGAAAATGAAATTTTCATCAGCGGTTATGTTCTTTTTTGTGCGTATAAAGCAATACTCAAATCTGTAATTGAATATGCTGTTAGCAGCGGCATCGAAATGCAGTTCATCCTCGATATTCCCATAGATGATGCTGTTGCCAAAGTAAGCTTTGATCAGGTCGCGTGCAATGATATTCCCATTGAAATAAAAATAATTGTTAATAAATACGGATGGATTGCTTCGTGCGCTTTTATTCCAGTAATTGCCGATGGTCATGTGACGGAAATCGTATTCGCCTCCATAAAGGATGGTGATGGCGCTTTCACCGCAGTTGGCAATTACCGTGTTACCGGCTTCAACGTGTGTTCCACGCGCCAGTAATCCTATCCCCGACATATTCCTGATCTGAGAATTGTATATTTTCAGGGTGGGCTGTACTGAGTTACCCAATGTATCTACCTGGATACCAACGACTCCGTTTTTAATTTCAGCATAATGTATTTCGTTGTCAATGCTTCCGGGATAAATATAAATACAAACGCCAGCCTGTTCATGACCCCATTGTCCGGGCAATTCCTTGTAATAGTCTTCAGTACGGTCGCTTTGAAACACCACGGGTGCATCTGCTGTACCCATTACTTTAAGAGTAGCGTCGCGGTAAATGAGCATAAACGAACTTCGGTGAAAATGCAGTTGTGTTCCTTGAGTAATGGTAAGAGTAAAAAGGGAATCAACGGCCAGGAAGCCGTATATGACATGCGGTTTATCGTTGCTGAATGTATAATCACTGGCTACAATGGTATTGGAATAAAAATAGGCATCCTGTCCCCAGGCTACCAGTTTGACATCCTGTAAGTTATTGTTGGTGAGAAAAATAACAGAGTCGGTTACGATTAAGGGGTTGTTTTGATGGCCAGGATCAATATTTGCCCTTATAAATATAAATATACTGTCTTTGGAAGCGATTTCGAGATCTTTTACCTGAAAAGCAGCCTGTCCGTCAATATTCAGTCTGAATGGAGAAGTTTCGCCACCGGCCAGCCGGACTTCAGAAATTTTTATGGTACGGCCGTGAGGATTGTAAACCCTCAGATTCCGGGTGGCCGTTCCGATAGTCGTAAAAACTGTATCGAAAATAATGGTGTCATTCGAAAATTCAATCCTGCTGTTGGAACCAGTTTCGTAAAGTTCTTCGCGATCGCAAGCATAAATCAGGATCGAAACCAGAAATACAATAACAAATTGCGGAACGTAAGTTTTCAATTGGTTGTCTATAATCATTGCAAATGGCATTACTGCCTATTATTACGCAGTTCCGGTCTAAATATTGCAGTGCAGGTAAAAATCAACTAATACTGATCCTTGGGATTGAGCAATGAATATCACAGGGGATGATGTTCATGGAATTTTTTCAGTCTGTACTCAAGGTCAGGAAACTGGGATCTTTGCACAAGGGAAACGCATGCACGTAACCCTTCAAGGCGCTCGCTGCCGGTGATTGCCAGGGAGATGGCGCTGATGCCATAATAAATGAATTCCTCAATCAGTTGCTCGCCGGTAAAACCCGGGTAGGAAATAGTAAAATAAAAACCATCGGCGATGGGTTTATCCTCATCCTTATCGTAGACGATGCGAAAACCGTTATCCGTAAATAGTTTCTTCATGATCCTTGCTTTTTCACCGTATTCCCTGACCACTTCCACAAAATTGAATTGTCCACTGTTGGCAGCTTTCAGCATGGCAGCAAGGGCATACTGTGCTGAATGTGATGTGCCGGAACTAAGGGCGTATACTGTTCCGAATATCATAGCACGGCCTAACTGATCGGCAGCATAAAATCGCAACAGATCAGGTGCTTTCAGGTTATACATGGTGTTGCTCATTACCATCATACCTATTCTCTGACCAGCATAACTAAATGCCTTGGAGCTGGAAATCAGTAAGATGAAATTATCTGTGTACTTTGCAACTGTCGGTTGGAAGGGAGGAATTCCGGGAATTGAGCAGTCAATCCTGAAATCCATGGCCAGGTATGCCAGGTCTTCCAAAATGACAACATGGTATTTGGTGGCAAGTTCACCTATGATTTTCAGCTCTTTAGGTGTAAAACATATCCAGGAAGGATTGTTGGGATTCGAATATAGCACAGAATGAATATACCCTTTACTCAGGTAAGATTCCAGTTTGTCGCGCAGTTTATCGCCCCGGTAATTGTATACATCAAAGCTCTCAAATTTCTGCCCCAGGACTTTATGTTGTTGTTTGTGTACCGGGAAGCCGGGATCAATGAACAGGGTGGTGTCACGCTCTTTATAGAGCCGGTTTAGAGTGAGAAAGCAGGCAAAACTGCCTTGCATCGAACCAACTGTTGGGATACAACCGGCAGGATCAACATCTATATCCAGGAAATTTTTCACGAAACGGCTGATCTCCGGCTTTAGGGCAGGCACTCCGTCAATATCGGGATAAATGGCAGCTACGCCTTTTTCAAGTGCTTCAATTTCCCCCTGAACACCAATCTGCGCCGGAGGCAAACCGGGAATACCCATTTCCATGCGGACAAACCTGTCGCCTGTTGCTTTTTCGATATTATCTACCAGGCGTTTGATTTCACGGATAGAAGCTTTACCTACACTTGGAAGGTTCATTTCTTTAATTTCCTGGTTTACGATTTCGTAGTTGATGGGAGTGTCTTTCATAGCTTGCTGATTAAATTGGATTTGACCTGAATTATTTATGAAAAATGAAGAAGTTCGCTATATCATTGATATTCAATATCTTTAATGCTGAAAAGTAAAAAACAAACTTTTCCATGAGCAAAAATACAAAAAGCTCCCATATCAATATTGCACTCCCCATTCTTTAGCCCACAAATAAGTTGATGTAAGGTTTTGTACTCTTGAAAAAAGCGCTTGATATCCGCGGAGCTGACGTCTATCGTAGTTAGATTTGAAAGATTACGTTAATGCATTGTAGCCAGATCAAATGCCTGATTCGTTTATGATTTGCCTGATAACCAATGGAAAAAAGAAAATCTTACATCTGCAATACCCCATTGGTATGATGTTCCAGATAATGCTCATCAAACGGGCGCATTATCCGTAGGTTCTCAACGCTCTCCCCCTGTGATTTATAATAGATACCACTGAGATTGATTCCCAAAAGATCGCATTGATGGCGGAAGTTAAGATTTTCCTGTGATGACTATAATTCCTTGATCTCGCTCATAGTAAGACCTTCCATGACCTTATTTAGCCAGTCGTTTGCCATTTCTATTGCCCGATCTTGGCATAGAGTTTCTCCCGTTCCTTCTCAAAGCCCCCTTCGGGCGGTTTTGTTGTAAATATCTCGACTGATTTTGAAATAAACTCCTGCTTCCAGCAATTTATCATGTTGGAATGTACGATAAATTCTGTTACTCACCCGGCTATAATTGAAGGTTCTTTCAAAGTTTCTATGGCTAACTTCACCTTAAATTCCGGCGAATACCTTTTTCGTGACTGCTATATCCTGTTTTAGATTTAATTGGTAAATATTTTCCTTTTAAACCTTAAGCACTGGTCTACATAACGGGAAGTATTAAATAAATTCAATAATTCGTAATGGGTCATTAGTATACGCCACATGATCACCGATCCTGGATTAAGGGATGAAACAAACATTACAATCTGCTAATATTCATGTAGCGCTGTTTAACAAAAAAAAGCCTGCAACACATTGTATTACAGGCTTTTGTAAATAACTTAGTGATCCTGTTGGGATTCGAACCCA
>CAYQRU010000165.1:0-4837 GCA_964419945.1 uncultured Bacteroidales bacterium
ATATCATGGACATGGAATATTATACCTTCAGGAAGATTGAGCTGGCTGGGGTTAAAGATGTCATTTTTTCAATTACGGGATATACCGGATCAGGCGGTTGCGAAATATATATGGATAATGGTGATGCTCAAAAAATCTGGAATGCTGTATTTGAAGCAGGTAAAGATGCAGGAATAAAACCCATTGGACTGGCTGCCAGGGATACCCTGCGCCTAGAAATGGGATTTTGTCTCTATGGCAATGATATCAATGACACAACATCACCCATCGAGGCAGGATTAGGATGGATCACCAAATTCACTGATTATAAAGATTTTATTAATAAAGATGCGTTACTGGTACAGAAGCAAACGGGCACACCTAGAAAACTGGTCGGGTTCGAGATGATTGATAAGGGAATACCTCGTCAGCATTATGAAATTGCTGATAATGATGGGAACATTATTGGAGAAGTTACTTCGGGAACCATGTCACCATCACTCAAAATTGGTATTGGTATGGGTTATGTCAAGACCGGATTCTCCAAACTGGATTCTGAAATCAATGTTCTTGTTAGAAATAAGCCCCTGAAAGCCAGGGTTGTTAAGCTGCCATTTTACAAAACCTGAGTTTTTCCTTTAACCCACATATAACAATGAAGCAGCGAATCATTGAGGTTTGCCCGGCGCTGCCCATGTTTTCACATTTCAATTTAGATCACAACTGGATTGTGGTGGTGGCTGATGTGCTCAGGGCTACTACTACCATTTGTACGGCTTTCGATTATGGAGCTGAAAAAATAATCCCTGTTGCAACAACCAGTGAGGCTGTTGAATTCAAACGTAAAGGATATTTCGTTGCAGGAGAAAGAAACGGGCTTAAACTTGATTTTGCAGATGCAGGTAACTCTCCCCTCCAAATGATGCATCCTGAGATCAGGGGCAAAACCATTGTACTAACCACTACCAACGGAACGCAGGCCATCCGCCTGGCCACCGGAAAAACCGAAACTGTTATCGGCGCTTTTATCAACCTGAACGTATTGAAAGACTGGATACTGGCAAGGCCTGGGAATGTGATGGTACTTTGTGCCGGATGGGAAAATCTGCTGGGATTGGAGGATGTTCTTTTTGCTGGTGCGTTGACTGAAGCCTTGCTAAAGACAGGAGAATTCGGAATTTTGAGCGATGAAGCCACTTTAGCCTGCGATTTATGGCAGCTTGCAAAAAATGACCTTTTGACCTACATTACAAAAGTTACACATACAAAACGGCTTATTGCTGCAGGACAGGCCGAATCATTGGAATATTGCTTCACCATCGGGATTTCAACATCCGTACCTGTGATGATAGATGGTACATTACAACAAGCTTTTCGTTATTGAAAAATAGAACCGTTATTTTTTCTTAACAAACTGATTGTGTATTTGTTCTGTGTTTATCTTGCGCGTTATTTCCTGCCAGATGATGTATCTGCAGGTAAAGAAATACTAATAAAGCAGTGTAATTTAAGATTCACTTTTGTAGTTTTGCCATTCTGTAACAGGATTTCACATGAATCTGACCAGACATCATACATTGTCATCAAACGTAAACGACTATATTTCATCTGAGTCCGATGATATCACCTTGTCATATATTTTTGGCAATGAGCAAATAAGGAGAGATTTGTGTGTTCATCCCGAAGACGTCTTCTGTCATACAAAAAATCAGGAAAATGAAAAAAACGAATAAAAAGCAGGAAAAAACCGGATTGACAAAAAATAATCTGAAACCAATAGATTTATTGTTTGGCGTCATAATTATTTTATATATCATCATTCCTACCTTTACGCCAAATCTGTTGTCGCTCGACACCAACACTCCTAAGTTTGCAGCTACCGCATTGCTGAATTTGTTAGTTTTCTCACTGATGGTTTTTAATGGTTATTTGAAGAACCATGCAATGTTTGTGAAAGGCTTCTTCACTCAAAAGATTGGTTTGGTGTATTCGCTGTTTTTACTTGTGTCACTGCTTTCTTTCACACAATCGGTGAATGTGCTTGAATCAGTGCTGCAGTTCACCAAGTTGTTTACCGTTTTTGCCGCAGTATTCAACCTGACAGTAATTTTAATGAAAAACCTACAGCTTGCCCGGATTTTCATTTATGTGATGATAGGATTGCTCATTTTCGATGCAGTTTCTGTGTTTTACAATATCAATAAATTCATCAACGGTGAAATAAAAGCCATCTCAGATATCAAAACGGTATATTCAAATAAAAACATCCTTGCCTCTTCGATTTATGTTAAACTGCCCTTTGCAATCTGGCTGCTGGTTTTTGAGAAGCGCTACCTGAAAGCGCTCGGTTGGCTTGGACTTGCCTGTGGAATAGCAGCTACTTTTTTCATGGCAACACGTGCGTTTTATTTAGGACTTGCTCTTTTGTCACTGGTATTTATTGCTTATGCACTGATTATTTACTTCAGACAAAAGCAAAGGTCAGCGCTCTGGTTATTGGGAAATTATGTCAGTGCTTTTGCCATAGCTTACTTAGCCTTTTCTTTTACCCAGCAAAATCTTTACCCTAAAACCAAAACTAAAAGTCGTCATACCCAGGGTGTTGTTGAGCAGGTCGCCACATTGAAAGACCCAAAAACAGCAAGCACGTTGCGTCTGGATGCCTGGCGGTGGTCGTTTGATCTGATCAAAGAAAAGCCACTCCTTGGTGTGGGAAGTGGCAACTGGAAAGTGGCAATCCTGAAACATGAAAACCAGAAAAATTCCGGATTCATCTACCTGTACAAGGCACACAATGATTTTATTGAAACCACTGCAGAAACCGGTATCTTTGGAGGATTACTCTATCTTGGAATTTTTATATTCATTATCTGGAATTTCCTGCGAAATTATTTGAAAAACAAGAGTGAAAAACATGAATTGATGCCTTACCTGTTTTTAGCTGCCTCCGGAATTATATTTTACAGTGTGGATGCCTTTTTTAATTTTCCTGCCGACAGGCCTGAGATACTTGCTCTGTTTGCCTGTTTTACATCCGTCGGCATCGCTTCGGCATACCACCAGGCCAAACCAGCAGAACCTGCTATTCACCCTGAGGCTGCGGTTGGGAAAATCCGGAATCAGGTGAGACTCCTGTCAATTAGCCTGGCCTTTGTGATACTGGTAGCCTCAGCTTTTATATTGTATGTCAATTTTATGTCCTCAAAAACACAGCGAATTGTTTACCAGGAAATTATGGCAGGAAAGCTGAAGGAAAAATCAGACAGGATTATTGCTGGCTTCCCTTTTATACCAAATGTAAGCATCTGGGGTGAATCAATTGGCACCCTGAAGGCAAGGTATCTGATTGATGAAGAAAAGAATGCAGAAGCTATTGAAATCCTGAGAAGTGATTTTTCAAGCCCCTGGGATGCACGTAGAGAATTTTTTATGGCCATGGCTTTCAACAATATGAAAGAATATGACAGCGCTTTGTACTACTCTGAAATTGCCGCAAGGCTCAAACCCAATTATTTCAGGAATATACACCTGGCGGCTTCCATACTCGAAAAGAAAGGAGAAACTGAACGTGCTGCAGGTTATTACGACAAATATCTGGAAAAGAACAAGAAAGAAAAACAAGCCTACCTGATTGCCAGTAATCTGTATATTCAACATAATCAACTGGAAAAGGCAAATGAAATCATTGAAGAGGCCATGAAATACCATAAATCTGATACCCTGGTACAAAAACAGCACCGCTTCATAAATCATAAACTTAAGGTTGAACCTTATATGAGTTTATTCAACCAGGGTTCAGACCATTTTAAGGAAAAACGTTACGCCCAGGCAGTTAAATCACTTAGTGAATTTATTGAAAAGGTTCCTGACTATGCAAATGCATTTCAGATCAGGGCATTTTGCTATTATTATCTGAAGGACTATGAAAAGTGCATTACCGATGCCAACAGCGCCCTAAAACTCGACAAAAAAAATTCATCCCTTGTTAATCTCCGGGGCGTATGCTACAGGGCTCTAAATAAGCATGAAGAAGCCTGCAGGGATTTTAAGAAATCAATGGAAATGGGAAATGAAAACGGTAAGACTAATTACGATCGTTTTTGCTTAAAAACGGGGGAATAGGAGGGACCAGGATATTCATCCACACCTGCGAATTATTAGCAGGTGTAAAACCTCTGAATTGGCAGTGGAAAATCAGGTGGCACTGGGATTTGGTGCCTTGAGGTTCCTGGTTGCCATGTACCGGGCGAAGATGTAAATCGCCAGCAATGAAGCAAGGAAGGTGATAAAAACAATCAGGTTCATCCTGTTTGTAAAGATCAGGTAAATTACAAAAAGATTCAATATCAATTGAATAGTAGCATACAAAGCAGCTACAAGCAGGTGAGGCCAGCCATGTTCATTCACCAGCAACTGGTAAAGATGCAGTCTGTGTGGTTTGAGTATGTTTTCTTTTCTGTGAATACGGATTAAAATTGTGTAGACAGTATCAATGCCATACAAAGCAAAAAACAGTATCCAGTAAAATTCTTTTGATAAGACCATCAGGTTGATCAGCAGCCACGACATCAAAAAGGCCATGCCTATACTTCCGACATCTCCGGCAAATACTACCGCCTTCGGACGAGCATTAAAAAAAGCAAAAACAAGTACACTGGCCATCAACGTTCCCACCAGACCACCCGGAAAAAATGGCTCCCAACCAGAGGGAAGTCCAAGTGGCAAAAATGGAGTGAGTAGCTTCTGGGCGTTATTAAGCAGGCTGAAGGTACCTAAAGTGATAAAACTGTAAAATGCTGTGATCCCGTTGATTCCATCCATAAAATTGATGGCATTGATACAACCGATGGTCAATATA
>CAYQRU010000165.1:4937-6738 GCA_964419945.1 uncultured Bacteroidales bacterium
CGATGTGAAGTGCGCTTTGTGGGAAGGTCAATGATACCATAATGACCGGCAATTTTCTGGTAAGCCCACATAACTCCAAACAAAACTATGGCAAGCAGAAGGTGACGGGTCATCTATCAAATTTTTGCAAAGATATAATTTACTCCCACTCTCAGTTTCTCAGGATCTTTTATTGCGGCCAAAATGATTGAGAGTATTTTCCAAACCTTCCATTGTATTCAGTGGCAAAGTGATGATATCAAGCGCCTGCTTAATTTTCTTGTTGGAAACCACATAATTTTCTGTGAGTTTATTAAGCCTTTCAGAATTGAGAGGCAGAAGAAACAGGTCGCCTGTCCTCGCAAATAAGTGGATCATTTTTTTTGGCACCTTCATGATTCTGGCTTTGTGGCCACACGAACGGGCAATTAATTTAATCAGCTCATTGGTGGCCACAGGATCATCATCAGCAATCTGATACACACCGGATTGTATGTCCCTGCCAATCAGTTCTCTGATGATAAAAACGAGGTTCACCATGCTCACGAACGACCTTTTGTTGTCGAAAGCGCCCAATGGCCATGGAATCCCTTTCTTCACAACCTGGTAAAGCAGGTTCAGGTTGCCTTTATTTCCCGGACCGTGAATCATACACGGTCGCAGGATGTAAACCTTCTTGTCTTCGTGAATACTTTTTGAGGCAATGTATTGCTCGGCGGCCAGCTTTGATTTTCCATACGAAGTTTTCGGCGCTGGAATTATCTGTTCCGTCAGCATCCCTTCAACGCTGTCAGCCACAGCTTTTACTGAACTGAAAAAGATGAACTTTTCTGCTTTTGATCGGAGGAAATGGTCAAAAATCCTTTGCGTCAGCCCCAGGTTTATCTTAAAATATTCGGCTTCCGCGGTGGTGTTTGAGGTGTCATGGGCTTTGCCGGCGAGGTGAATAATGGCATCCACTTCCGGTAAGCGGTCAAGTTCATCCCAGCCAAAGACTTTATCTCCTGGAATTTTCCCAACTTTAGTAATATCCAGCCCATACAGATCAAAATCCTGACGAAAAGCATCATACAGGTTGGTACCGACGAATCCGGACGAGCCGGTGAGGAGGAGTCTGGTCATTGTCTGTGGTTCTGTCTGATTTTAGTCAATTGTTGCTTTTCTTTTTTTAAGCGCTCTTTGTTTTACCACCAGCCCGGCATCCTGGAGTTTTTGCCCCAGCACGTCATCTTTGGCCACTTCAGCCAAATCCTTTTCCAGTCCCAATGCATGCAGCACCTGGGCATAGATTCCCAGCGAAACTGCGGGTTGTCCTTTTTCCACCGCATAAAGTGTTGAACGGGATATGCCGGTTCGCTCGCTTACCTGAATGGTTGACAGCCTGCGCCTCAATCGCGCAAGTTTGATATTCTCGCCAAGCAACGCGAGAATTCGTTCAGTTTTTGGCAATAAAACCATTGGATTTAAAAATTATAATGTCTGTTATTCCGGACAAAAGCATGCCAATTGTACGAGATAACAGACATTATCCTCTTCTTTTAATAAAAATTACTACTACTGTCCGACAAAAATTTTGTGATTATCCCAAACACCTTAAAAAGGTAACGTCTCTAAGGGATCTTATTTGGCTTAGGGGTCATCTTCAAATTCTTATTCCTGTTCCGGTAATAATGTTTAATGATTTTGGTAAATCCGATTTGGCAGTATCAGTATCCTATTTATCCCTGTTCCTTTCCACAACACTTCTAGCAAATTGACTGGCTGTGGCTGTTTTCCCGCAAGATTTTGGCACTTTGATAAGGACTACTCCCGATGCAGACAG
>CAYQRU010000166.1:0-6536 GCA_964419945.1 uncultured Bacteroidales bacterium
TTAACATTGGTAACATGACTTGGTCCTCCTTTATTTTTGGTTTTACATTAAATTTATTTTATTAATCAACTCGATACTGAGCGTCGGAATTTCAAGTTTTATGCCGTTAACACCTGGATCCGAAAGCCAGACGTACCTATGTGTGTGGTTAAGCCCACGGGAGTATGATGTAAATAATTGGTATAAAGGATCTTAAGATATAAATCCGGATAAAGTTCCGGCTAATTTTGAAAAAATCCATGTATAACAATATTTAAGCAAGTCTGAAATATTGGCATGAATTTCTTATGCACCCAGGTCAAAATGGCGCAATTCTCATATGTTTGCTGAATTCTTATCACTTTGACCGTGAGCCGGGATGTAAAAAACAGCTACTTTTACTCGTGAAATAGTACAGTTTATGACATCACCGGTTCGGCATTTTACTATTCCTGTTTTTATTCCAATGCTGGGTTGTCAATATTCCTGTGTGTTTTGTAATCAGCGAAACATTACAGGGCAGCACAATCAACTCAGCGATAGCGATATTAGAGGAAAAGTTAAGAAGCATCTGCAAACAATATCCGGAAAGGATTGCAGCATTGAAATTGGATTCTTTGGTGGTAGTTTTACCGGGTTGCCTTTACAGAAACAAAAGCATTACCTAAACCTGGTTCAACCCTGGCTGATAAATGGTAAGATCCGCGGCATACGTTTATCTACCCGTCCTGATTATATCACACATGAAATATTGGACATGCTGAAGGATTATGGTGTAAGCACCATCGAGCTTGGAGTGCAGAGCCTGGACGAAGAAGTACTCAAACTATCAGGACGGGGGCATACACCAAAACAGGTTCACGAAGCTGCAAAAATGGTGAATGACCATGGATTTTCGCTGGGCTTGCAGATGATGCCGGGCCTGCCGGGTGATACTCTTGAAAAGTCAGTGCTCACAGCAAAGGGCATCATCGCGCTGGGCGCCGGTTCAACCCGCATCTATCCTACCCTGGTGATTCGTAATACCTTGCTCGAAGCAAGTTACCTGAAGGGCGAATTCCAACCGCTTTCATTGAATGAGGCCATTGATTGGTGCAGTACGATGGTGCCTTTATTTGAAAAAGCCAATGTTAAGATTCTCCGAATGGGTTTGCATCCGGGCGAAGGATTTCTCCATGATAATGTTGTTATTGCCGGACCGTTTCATGTTGCGTTTGGCGAGCTGGTTTATGCGTCCATCTGGAGAAAGATATTTCTTCAGATACCTGAAAATCAAAGAGCTGCAATCACTATTTTTGTGAATCCAAAACAAATAAATGCGGCTGTGGGGCATGTCCGGAGCAACCTGAAATTTCTAGGGCAACGATTCAGAAATGTTCGTATCAGTTCAGATCCAGATTTAGAAGGACACAATTTTTATGTTGATTATCATTGATAAACGCATGCCGGCTGAAGCCAGGCAAAAGCTTCAGAAATATGGCGATGTGTTGGAATTGCACACATCAGGAATTGTTTATCCCACCATTTCCGGCCATCCTGATATTTTTTTCTGTCAAACATCCGATGGTTTGGTGGCAGCACCCAACCTGCCAGATGAGATATTGCTTACGCTGCAGAACAAAAAAATGAAGATCCTTTCCGGTATTAAAAGCCCGGGCAACACCTACCCCTTCACCGCACATTACAATGCCGTTTCTGGTCAGCGGTTCCTTATTCACAACCTAAAATATACAGATCCAACAATTCTGAAAGTTGCTGGCAGGCAAACCCACATCCATGTCGGGCAGGGATATACACGCTGCAATCTGATATCATTAAATGACGAGGTTTTTATTACTTCAGATCCGGGTATTCATAAGACGCTTACTGGTATCGGGCTGAACTGCCGGTTCTTCCCTGCTGAAAACATTCAGTTGTCAGGCTTTGATCATGGTTTTATAGGTGGCACCTGTGGTATTTGGAATCAAAAAATATTTATTTGTGGAAGTTTGAAGCACTACATGTGGGGAAAAGCGTTTCTCAGCCTGGCTGATTCAGCAGGTTTTCAAATTATTGAACTGGCAGATGATCTGCTGCAAGATGTTGGAAGTATATTATTTATTGATCATAGATTTTCTTAATAATGAAAAAACGTATCAGAATTTAATTTGCAACCAATACAGAATTGTAAAGAAGTTCAAAAGCAGGCATAGGAGGTGTTTTTCTTTTTCGCACAGAGCAACTCTGCTGCGCTCCCCATTTCACTCAATTACCCCGGACAATTCAATGAAACACTCATGCACCACTATTATCCTGTAGGTAATAGTTAAAAAGCAGCTTTAAGTCATCATAAAGCCCAAACCGATATGCTTCATAACTATTAAAGCAGTGTTTGCTGGAGTATTTGTTAGGCAGCGGACTATTTTCAAAATGTTGGAGTGAGGGAATAACCTGCTTTATTCACACGTATGTGTAAAACAATATCATGATTTTTCGTAATCCCGACCTGTCGGTGGGGGAAAAAACCAGGTATTGGGGAATCAAGGGCTTTCGCCCATTATCAGAAATTTTATGAATAAATCAGGATAAGTCTTACAACAGACATATTGAGCTGAATTGTTCGGTTTGAACTAGTGGAAAATGATACTAAGCTTATCATTCGATCCAATGAGTTATCAGCTAATTACTTCATAAATGTTTACAGCTTTTTCTTTGTTTTTCATGTTAACTTCACCGGTTTTCCGGCAGTTAAAAAACTGTTTGACCTGCTCATAACTGTTTTCGCTGATGATAATTTGACCGGGTTCTGCTTTGCTTTGTAAGTGTTGGGCTGTATTCACTATATCGCCAATCACTGTATAATCTAAACGGCGCAGTGTAACTGAGCCGATGTTACCGCTCACCATCTGGCCGTTGTTTATTCCTATCGAAACCCTGGGCATAAAACGATTAGTGCCAAATTCAGGCAGTTCATTAATTTTATCACGAACCGCAATGCAGGCATTGAGGGGTATTTATTACTTTCGTTGTTGAGCGCAACGGATCAATCACAGACGTCAGTATTCTCAGGGGTATTGGGGGTGGTTGTGACGAAGAGGCTATACATGTTATCAAGTCCATGCCCAAATGGAATCCGGGTAAACAAAGAGGGCGTCCGGTACATGTACAATTCAACATGCCAATAAGATTTATACTGCAATAGCATGTATGATATAAGATAAAGCCGCTTTGACAAGAAAGCGACTTTTAATCATCTGAAGGCACCTCATTCATGGGGTGCTTTTTATTATATCACATGAACAATATTGCTTAACAGCCATCTACCAGCTTCTTAAAACGAGGCAGAGCATGTGATGAACAAAATCTATTATCCAAATGCGAAGGTAGTGATATTTTGCAATAAGCGATAGAATCGCTCAAAGCGATGCTATCGCTAACCCACCACCTCCCCAAACTCCTCCTCAAACCTCCTGTTCACCGCATTGCAGCCGTGGTTGAAGTTGTGGTTGTGTTTGTCGGATTCGGTGTGGTGGAAGTGGAATTTTTCGTGGCGTTGGTTTTCCCGAAGGATGGTGAATGCTTTGAATAACTGCAAATTATCTCCTTATGGTTCGCGGGTTTCAGAGTAGAATTAAAGAATACTTACAGCGGAGGTTAACTAAAGAATAGCTTCTTGACTAATTGTTCTTTTGGTATACTAAGATGATTGGAGATTTCTGCGAGGATAGATGATATAGTGCCAATTCTTAGCGGATTATGATTGGGGATCGTGATTCGGTGCATACCGTTCATTTCAGTGGTCAGGCGGATATGGCTTCCTGTTTGTCGGGTGACTGTATAATCAAATGGTCTTAACCGCTTAATAAGCTCGTCCCCCGAAATATCCCTGGGTATCCTCATGATGCCAGCGTAAGTATTTCTTCTTTCACAAAATGAAGCCTGATCAGTTTCGGCTGCTCATCTTCTTCAAAATGACACCTTACTGCATCAATCACCATTTCTTTGAGTTCCTCCACAGTGTCGGCCTCGGTGAATATGGCCGCACCCGCAGCTTTAGCTGTATAACCTCCTTCCGGCGCTTCCTCAACTACAAATAATAATTCGTTCATGCTGAAAAAATTTATGCCAAAGGTAGTGATATTTTGCAATTAGCGATGGTATCCGCCGCGGCGGATGCTATTGCTAAATCACCCCCATCACCTCCCCAAACTCCTCATCAAACCTCTTTTTCACCACATCGAAGGCGTGGTCGAAGAGGAGGTTGTGGTTGTTGGATTCGGTGTAGCAAGGGTGGAATTCCAGGCAATCAAAGCCTTTTAGAGAATTGAAAAGGTGTTGGATAAATGCAAATTCCGCTCAGCGGAGGATGTAGATAGTTTGAACCTCTATATTTTCAGGCCATAACAATGCAATTGGATTTTGCTGTATTTAAAGTTTAAAGCCGTATTTAAAAGCCATGAATTGCCTTAACCGGCTGGAAATTATTTCCGACGATACTGTTCAATAATTCTATCTATCAGTTTATCCGATAACCGAAATCCCTGATTAACCAATCTCAGCATTACAGCAATAACATCCGGGATCAATCCTTTCTTTTCTGCGAGCAATATTATACCAATTGTGCCAATAATATCTATATCACAAGATTGTGCGATTTTCCTGCCTTTGGTTTCATCAATGATCAAAGTGGAGTTTTCAAGTTCCAACGCTAAAGCAATGGAACTGGCTTCTCCCAGGTCAAGTTGTTTTTCAAGTTCAATCTGCTTTTGCTTATTACTGACCTCTTTGATTAAAATCCAGTCTGGCAGAGATCCGCCAAATTCCTGATTCACTTATTTGGTGATAAGGATTTCCTGATATAACTCTCTCAACAAATTGAGTTTATCAATCTTTGCCAATGCAATCAGGCAACTGGTATCAGAGATAACAGCTCTATCCATTAATGACCTTTTCTAAATCCTCAATGCTTTCGCCAAATATTGAAACACCATATTGGCCAACTGTTTCAATAAATTCTCTTTTTGAAATTCCAGCCAAATCGGCTGCCTGGCCGGACGACAGAAATCCTTTTTCAAAAAGAATAGCGGCAAGCTGCATCTTTACTGCCTTTTCATCAACCATATCTGGCAGTTGCAATGTTAATGTTTTCATGATGAGTCATTTTAGAGTTGCAAAGATACTTATATTCAGTCATAAAGGTTTGCTGTGCGTTTTTCGTTGTCATTTTGTGAACACTAACAACCAAACTCCTCATCAAACCTCTTATTCACCACATCGCAGCCATGCTCAAACAAGCGGTTGGGATTGTCGGATTCTGTGTGGTGGAAGTGGAATTTTTCAATGCGTTGGGTTTCCTGGAGAAAAATGGTTTATACATTGGTAAAATTCTCCTGATCAGTTGCCTGGTTATTTAGAAAAATCCCCGAAGTAATAAGATTCTAAAAGAATTGATTACATTTGTACTGATTTTATAGTCAACTTATAAAACAGGACAAAATGTATATACAAAGAACCATGGCCGGAACACTAAATCGGGCATTAGGCCAGTTTCCGGTAGTCATGCTTACCGGCCCCAGGCAGTCAGGAAAAACAACATTGCTAAAAAACGAGTTGCCATCGTTTCGTTATGTGAACCTGGAAGATCCTGAGCTACGGTTATGGGCTATCGAACAACCAAAGGACTTTCTAAACAGCCATCCATATCCCCTTATAATTGACGAAGCCCAGTATGCCCCGGCCTTGT
This sequence comes from uncultured Bacteroidales bacterium, assembly GCA_964419945.1. Taxonomy (GTDB): domain Bacteria; phylum Bacteroidota; class Bacteroidia; order Bacteroidales; family JAAYJT01; genus JAAYJT01. The sequence goes on from CAYQRU010000166.1 coordinate 5,702, forward strand.
TTTCATATATCCAACTGCTTTGTGATGAGTATAACCAACCCGGGATGTTTGTACTCTCAGGTTCACAAAACTTTTTGGTAATGGAGAAGATCACACAGTCGCTGGCCGGTAGAAGTGCTGTGTTGTCGTTGTTGCCATTTTCATTTTCTGAGCTAACTGAACAAACGAAGTCAGAAAATTCGAATGAGTTGATGATTAAAGGTTTCTTTCCGCGATTGTTTCAAGGTGTTTCAGACAGGGCTTTGTTTTACCGTAGCTACCTGAATACTTATGTTGAGAGGGATATCCGGCAACTGGCAAACATTGGTAACCTGAACGATTTCATCAGGTTTATTAAATTGTGTGCCGGGCGTTGTGGCCATTTATTGAATGTTTCTTCACTGGCCACCGAAGCAGGGATTAGCATGCCAACTTGCAAATCATGGTTATCTTATCTTACAACAGGATATATTATCCATATCCTTCAACCTCATCATCAGAACTTTAACAAGAAAGTTGTAAAAACCCCGAAAATCTACTTTGCTGACACAGGCTTATTGTGCTATCTTCTTGGTATTGATACTGCCGAAAACCTGGCGCTGAATACATTTAGAGGACAGGTTTTTGAAAACCTAATATTTACCGAATTACTCAAACAAAGGATCAATTCAGGAAAAGACCCCGGTTTATGGTTCTGGCGCGATAATCATGGTATCGAGATTGATTTCCTTGTCGAAGATGCGGGTAATATGTTGTCTTTTGAGGTTAAATCAGGTATGAACTTTCATGAGACTTATCTTGAGAACTCAAAAAAGTTCAGGAAATACAATCCAGCGCTCACCAAACAGTTTCTGGT
>CAYQRU010000167.1:0-6511 GCA_964419945.1 uncultured Bacteroidales bacterium
TGTCACTCAGGTGGCTCATGAGGAATACAAACCATCGTTGTTTGTCCTGCCTCATCGCTTCGGCAAACGGAAGGCTGTATATACGCAGTTGCTCTTCCTTATAACTGTCGTAATCGTTGAATGTACGGTTAAATGGCTTAAAAGCTCTCTCTAAGTATTCATGTGTGGCAATGATATTCAATTCCGGTTCTATATAGGCTACTTCATAGGAGGTTTTTTCTGTGATCGTTTGGTCGCCATCAGTATATGTAATACTTTTCTGTTCAATAAGTGCTTTCAATACATCGGTATTGGCCAACCTGGGATCAAAATAAATTTTAGCATGCACTGGTTCACCAAAAGATGTTTCCATTCCAAAAACTCCAGAATTTTGTTTGAGCAGTTCACTTAGCAGGAAGGCGTCTTTCGTGTCAAAAAACCGGTCAATGCCAATATCCACAACGCTAAGTTCCGCTAATTCCACTGGTGGTTCAACCAAAATCCAGTTTACTGGATTAAAAATACCTTTACGTATGCCGGCTTCATTGATAACTGCAGGATCGTAGAAAACTTTTACCCGGTTTCCTTTTACAAAAGTCTGTACTCCCAATACTCCCTCCACCTTTTCCATCTGCCCGGCAAATGCTTTTGAACTACCGAAACATTTTACATTTTTTAGTCCGGCCTGCTGATATTCCATGGCATTTTCAAGCTGGTCTTCACTACCCCAACGTACATCAATGGTTGGCAATTCCCAGTAGGCTGAGATGAGCAATCCGGCAGCTACCAATACTACAACGGAGACGGCGGGCAGCCAGCGCAAAGGTTTGCGGTTGATGGTGAGAGCACCTTCTTCGGGACATTTAACAATGCAGTCAACACATAGGTGGCAGTCAATGTGCTTTACTGCATTTGCTTCAGAAACTTTGATGGCGTAAGGACAAACTTTATCACAAATTTTGCAGTTCGTACATATATCAGTGTGTCGCGTTATTTTCATAAGTGGGAAATACATTCCCTGGCGGCGCGAAACTTCGAGCAGCAAACCAGCGAGGCAAACTACACCCAGGTACCATGCCCAGTGAATTTGCCATCCAATAACGCTGACAGACAGCCAATATGCGGCAGTGATCAGCACAAATACCGGCGCGAACGCAAATATATTTGTTGCTGCTCCCAAAGGACAGAGATATTTGCACCAGAATTGCCTGATAAAAAAGGATCCTAAAATGGTAATCAGGATGGCCGGAATGGCATAGTACAGAGTGACATCTCCGTCAAAGCCTGAAAATATTGCGTAATATGGATCGAATTGCTTGCAAAACAGTTCACTGGAGGTAACCGTAAAGTAAAAAGAAACAAACAACAAACCATATTTCAGCGACCTTAATAATTTATCAGCTAAGCCGGTAACAGTGAAACGAAGCTTATAACGATCTGCCACGCGACCCAGCCATTCTGTAAAAGTGCCGATCGGACATATGTAGCTGCAAAATAATTTGCTGACAAGCAAAACGCCAACAGCCAGCAAAATTCCCATAATAATCTGAGTAGTTGACATGGCGCAGGCAAGAGAATCGGCACTCAGATAACTGCCTAATGCCTGCATACCTCCTAATGGGCAATATGCCTCAAAATCAGGAAGATATGATTTGTCTACAACAAGCCTTACAACCATATAGACCAGTAATACAATGATGATCCCTTGCAGGATCTGGCGGTAATAGTTAACTCTTTTGTTACGCTTTTTCTTCATGGTTACTCCTATATTAATTATTATATCATGCAAAATTATCAATAAATACTTACTTTTACAGCAAATATTCAGCACATGACGCAATACAGAACCATTCTAAATTATTCGTTATACGGCTTGTTTTACGGATTCCTTTGTTTGACTATTTTTTCAGGCAAACCGGTTCAAAAGGCTGAATTCAGGGGTAATACTTCCATGAGGGTAGTTTTCTACAACGTTGAGAACCTGTTTGATCCTTTTCGCGACAGCCTTATCAATGATGAAGAATATTCGTCAGGTGGCGAAAGGTACTGGACTTATACCCGATTTAAAAAGAAATGTCAGGATTTGGGCAAAGTATTTATTGCAGCGGGAGGTCAGGAGGCACCTGAGATAATTGGTTTATGTGAAATTGAGAACCGTTTTGTGCTTATAAAGCTACTGGAATATAGCGCATTGGGCCGGCTTGATTACCGGATTGTTCATTACGACTCCCCAGATGCACGGGGAATTGATGTTGCTCTGCTCTATCGTTCCGATAAATTTTTATTACTTCATGCTGAACCCATCGCAGTGGTTTTTCCTGGTATAGACGCACGCAGTACAAGAGATATTCTTTATGTGAAAGGCATAGCACTCGATGCAGATACGCTGCATTTTTTTGTGAACCACTGGCCATCCCGTTATGGTGGGTATATGGCAACAAAACCATTGCGTGAATTTACCGGTACACTGCTCAGGTCGTTCACAGATTCCATCCTTTTATCGGACGCGAAAGCCAATATTCTGATCATGGGCGATTTTAACGACCCACCTGATGAACATAGTGTCGAATTTTCTCTGGGTGCTGTTCTTGATACTGTGCAATCAGGCCCGGGCAAACTCTATAATCTTATGAGTACCCTGTATCGCAATCCTTCACAGGGCAGCCACAAATTTCAGGGGCAATGGAGTGCAATAGATCAGTTTATTGTTTCGCACAGCCTTTATAAAGGCACACGCAATCTTGGAATCCATCAGCGTGGAGCTGAAATTTTCAACGCTGAATTTCTGCTTGAAGATGATCCTGCTTATACGGGTAAGCGTTTATACCGTACATATAATGGTTTACAGTATACTGGTGGCTACAGCGATCATCTGCCGATCAGAGTGGACATTTTAAAAACCGGAGAATAAATTCCGTAAATCAGAAAATTTTATAAGATGTCATTTCTGACTTTGCTTTATGTATCAGTTTGATCTCAACTGTTTCCTCATTACCTGCCGGTGCCTGATAAATCTGAAAATCCATGCTGATATGTAAAGAACCACAAAGACAAAAATGATGACCGCTCCGGATGGAAGGTTAGCAATATAGGATACATATAATCCGAGGAAGCTGCCAACGATACCAAAAATGATCGAATACATGATGATCTGATGAAAACTTCTGGTAAACAGATTGGCAGCAGATTGTGGGATCGTAAGAAAAGAAATCACGAGAATAATGCCTATAATCCTGATATTTAAAACAATGACCAGGGCAACAAGGGAAATAAGCAGGTAATTGAAAGTGTGTACCGGCAGATTATGGCTGCGTGCATAGTCTTCGTCAAAGGAGATATAAAGTATAACGCGGTAAAAAAAGATAAAAAATATAGTCAGAAGAACACACAGGAGCGACATAATATGAATATCTGTGCTGCTGACTGTTATAATATTTCCGAAAAGGTAAGTCATCAGGTTGGGTGCATAGCCGGGAGTGAGAAAAATAAAAATGATACCCAGAGCCATACCAAACGACCAGATAATTCCGATGGCAGAATCTTCCCGGATTTCTGTTTTTTTCGAAACGAATTCAATGATCAGTGCTGATAGCAGGCCAAATAAAGTTCCTCCCAACACCGGACTGGCACCCAGGAAATAACCCATCCCGATTCCTCCAAAAGATGCATGCGTAATACCACCAGCAATGAAAACCTTGCGTCGTGCCACGATGTATGTCCCGGCAATACCACAGGAAATACTTGCCAGCAGCGCGGCCAGCAATGAATTACTAAAAAATGAATAACTGATCAGTTCCAGGAGTTCGGCCAGCATATTATTGATCATGTTTTTTGAGCACTGTATGGGGAACATCGCCATGTGTAATGATCTGAATAGGACAACCATAGGCGGCAAGTTGTTGCTCAGTGATAAGATTTGACGGATGATAATTCAGTGCTTTGTTTACACAGGCTATGGTTTTTACGTAATAGCTGATCGTCCCGATATCATGTGTGACAATTACAATAGCCATTTGTTTGTTGAGTTCCAATAAAATATCATATAGATCAGCCTCAAACTTGTTATCAACAAACGTGTTTGGCTCATCTAAAATCAACAACTTTGGTGAAGTAATGATTGCGCGGCAAAGGAAAACACGTTGCATCTGACCACCTGACAATTCACCTATCGGTTTACGGTCAAGATGACTGACACCCATTCTGACAAGCAACTCGTATGCTTTTTCTTTGTCTTTTCGCGAGAAGCTTCTGAACAGGTTTTTATCTGAAACAAGGCCGGATAGCACGACATCTAATACTGATATCGGAAAACGCTTATCAAAGCGGTTCACCTGTGGAAGGTAACCAATGAGACTTTTTGTATCGCTGCCGTTTTGTTTATGCAGGATTACCTGACCTTTGACTGGTTTTAGCAAGCCTACCATCAATTTAACAAGCGTAGTTTTTCCCCCGCCATTAGGCCCAATAACACCCACAAAATCATACTCTGTAATAGTCAGATGGACATCCTTAAGAACGAGTTCCTGCCCGTATGCGGCAGTAACATCAATCATCTCAAGAATCTTGTTCATGTGGATATCGGATTTCAAATCTGTGCAAAATTAGGCTTTTATCATGAGTTGAAGGAATAAAGTCAAAATCTGCATACAGCAATCCTGGCTGTATATAACATGTTTAAGATGATATCAGATTATGGATTAAGGGCTTTCTGAATGGCATGTGCTATAACATACATATTAGTCAGCCAGTCTTCCGGAAGCGGATCAAGCAGCTCAATGTTTCCGGAAATTTCTTTGGCAACAGCCTCTGCCGCAGCTTTATTGAACTGGTTCTGTACAAGAATAGTTTGTAAACCTTCATGATTGGCAAGGTCAATTATTGCCTTCATATGTGCTCCGCTAGGTTCTTTTCCATCCATTTCCAGCGCTACCTGCTTTAGTCCGTATTCTCTGGCAAAATAAGCAAACGCCGGGTGATAAATCAGGAATGTCTTCAATTTACTATCTGCAATCAATGTCCGGATGTGCTTGTCGAGTTTTTCGATATCACTCAGCAACAACTTATAATTCTTTTGATAAAGTTCATGATTGCCTGGATCTGCTGATGAAATTGCATCCAGTATAGTTTTAGCCTGGATTACAACCTCACGGGGTGAAAGCCAGTGATGAGGATCAATTCCGTGAAGATGCACATGATTACCATGCTCAACCGTTTCACCGGCTATCAGTTCAATTCCATGACTCATATTGATCAACCTAAAAGTGAAATTTTCCCCTGTTTTGCTCACCAGATGATCTTCGAAAACCAAATTGCCGTTTGCAATAAAGATAACCGACTCACTAAGTGTTTTTATTTGTCTGGGAGTAGGTTCATAAGTTTCAGGGCTGGCTCCCGGAGGAGTGATCACATGTACTTCAAATTGGTCACCTGCAATCCGTTCAACAAAATATTTGTACGGTAAAATGCTTACAGAGATGATTGGTTTTTCTTTTCTGGACACAGGTGCACAGGCTGAGAGTATTCCCAGTATAAGTCCTACAATAACAGACTTTTTCATGATTGGTTTATATCTGATTGATGATTCGGGCATTACTTGCATAAAGGCAAAGATGACTTATGAATCCAAATTAATCAACAGAAAGATTAACAGATGATTGTAAACAAGTTATCTTACTGATAGCCAAATGAGCAATTTGTTTTATTTCAATGGGTCGAAGTCTGATTGACTAATCGGGACTTATATTTTTTCACGCTTAAAATAAAACAGGCTGCAACAGAAATAGTTTGGTGATGCAACCTGTAAGACGTAAAGTTTCTGAATCAACTATTCATGGAAATAAGAAATTCTTCGTTTGTCTGTGTGAATTTCATCCTTTCTTTAAGGAATTCCATGGCCTCGATGGGATTCATGTCGGCAAGGTGGTTGCGCAAGATCCACAAACGTTGAAGAATTTCTTTCCTTACCAGTAATTCTTCACGCCGGGTGCTTGAGGCAACAATGTCGATTGCCGGCCATATTCGTTTATTTGCCAGCTTACGGTCGAGTTGAAGTTCCATGTTTCCGGTTCCCTTAAACTCTTCAAAAATAACTTCATCCATCTTCGAGCCGGTATCAATCAGTGCTGTTGCAAGTATAGTCAGGGATCCACCATTTTCAATTTGACGTGCTGCGCCAAAGAAACGCTTTGGTTTTTGAAGTGCGTTGGCTTCAACTCCTCCCGATAGCACTTTACCCGATGCGGGTGAAACAGTGTTGTATGCCCTGGCAAGACGGGTAATGGAATCGAGCAGTATCACAACATCATGGCCACACTCAACCAACCTTTTTGCTTTTTCAAGCACTATGTTGGCTATCCTGACGTGCTTTTCGGCAGGTTCATCAAATGTTGAAGAGATCACTTCAGCTTTCACGTGTCGTGCCATGTCAGTTACTTCTTCAGGTCTTTCATCAATCAGCAGGACGATCATGTAAGCTTCCGGATGATTGGCAGCGATAGCATTGGCTATTTCCTGCAAGAGCACGGTTTTACCT
>CAYQRU010000168.1:0-6442 GCA_964419945.1 uncultured Bacteroidales bacterium
TGTTGATATCACCACACCGGATCAGTGTGAGGTCGTGATCAATGAATTTCTTGCCAAAAATGTAAGTGGAGTGATGAACGAATATGGCGAATATGCCGATTGGATTGAATTGTATAACACAACCAATGATTCATTGAACCTGCTTGGGCTTTTTATTAGTGATGATTCAGCCAATCTCACAAAATTTGCGTTCCCGGATAATGCCGGAATTGCTCCCGGAGAATATCTGGTCATTTTCGCCGATGAAATGCCTTCAACCGAAAATTTTATCCACTGTAATTTTAAACTGTCCGCCGATGGTGAGGCTATAATCATCAGCAACAGCGCCGGAGATATCATTGACAACGTAGTTTTTGGAGCGCAGAACAGCAATATTTCTATGGGTAGATGCCCGAATGCGTCGGGAGATTTTATTCTGCTTGACGAACCATCATTTGGCACTGCAAACAATTGTCCACCAGAAACACTGGAAATCATCACTTCATGGGATTTTAACAACGAAACGCTTATTCCCTCAACAGGAAACGGAACTGCAAACAACCTTGGTAATACAACATTTACCTGGGGAAACGGTGTTGCAGGCACCCCCGACAAGGCCTGGAACACTCTCTCCTATCCAATTCAGGCTGCAAATTCAGAAACCGCCGGTGTTCAATTCAATGTCAGCACAACAGGTTATCAGAACATCCACGTTTCATACTTCCATCGAAACTCCGGTACTGCCTCCCGTTTTGCTAGCCTGCAATACACCATTGATGGTTCGAACTGGACAGAGCATTCAATATATGCCAACGGACCTCCTCATGATACCTATAATCAATACAATATTGATTTTTCTGATGAAGTACAAACCAGCAACAATCCTGATTTTGGAATTCGCATTCTCTCATTATTTTCTCCTGATGCTTTTACCGATCCTCAGGAACCTTTTACAAACTGGGGTGTAAGTGAAGCTTACAGGGCGACACGCGATGACCGGAATTATGCTGTCACCGGAACATGGAGATTTGATAATGTTACTTTTTCGGGCAACCTGATTACAGGAATGCCATGCAATTTTGGTGATAACATTGTTCACATCAGTAGCGGCCCCGGCGTTATTAGTGCACGTTTTAACACATCGGAATCCATCATTCTGAATATTTTCAATATCCTCGGTCAACCCGTTTACACCCGCGAATTGAGAGGTTCATTTTCATATACTCTATCGCATAATCTTCCTTTAGGAGTATATGTTATCAAAATTTCCGGTCCCGATTTATTATTTAAGAAAAAGTTACTGTTCCACTGATTCATCCTGCCATTCCTTACACAAAAGTATTCTGGCGTTTTGCCCCAATTAAATGTAAGCTTCAGGTGTAAGGTACTACAGTTCGTTATACCAGTAAGACAAAGATCCATACCAAAAAATACGTTTCGCCTCAGGTTGTCCTGAAGGAATACGATTCTGAACTTCTCACACTACAAGCGCTAAACGTAAAATCAGTAGCAAAAGTCAGACCTCTACCCAGAAACATCGTCAGGCGATGCAACATTTTTTACAATAAGCCATGAGGCTTTATCGTTAAGGTTTGCGAAAGTCAAAATAAGCTAAGGTATTTTGAGAAACATCCGCATCAGAAAAATCAACATTTCAATAAAATCCAGCAAACAATGAATTGGGAAAAAGTAACATTCAAACCGCAGTCGCACCGTATTAGTCAAAATTCCCGGCTCTTTCTGAGCAGGATTCTGATTCTTGCAATTGCAGGCCTGCTCATTTTTGGAACCACTTCATGCTCAAGCCAGAAAAAACTGGCACGCAAGCATGCCAGAGAAGCACGCCTTGCGCAAATTGAACAGGCAAAAGCCGAACTCCACGAAATCATTAACGATGATGGATTTCTTGCCATTGAAGTCAAGGAGCAAAAACTGAAAAAAGTTAAAGACATGAGCCTTGATGATACTGAGGTAAATGACCTTATTGTTCGAGCTGAAGAAAAACTTTCGCGTGACAGGGCTGAATATCGCAGAAAAATTGAAGAGGAAGCCCGCCGGGCCGAGGCTGAAAGGATTGAAAGAGAAAAGCTTGAAAGGGAAAAAGCCTCAAAAATTGCTCCCATTCAACAAGCTCTCATCAATATTGCTTCGGCCCCTAACCTTCGTGAAGCAAACAATATGATTACAGAAACCTTAACATTGTTCGAGTCAAACAACGTCCCTGTTTTGATCCTGATCAATCAGGAAGGCGATACAAAAGATTACGACCGGCCTACCACGATTCAAAAATACCTGGAGCTGCTTAAAGATCAGAAAAGGTATAACAACGATGTCGAGAACATTCGCTACAATCCAGCCGGTAAAATCATTGAACTCGAATTAAGAACAAAATACTAAACATCTGAATAACAATGAAAAGCAGAATATTATTATTAGTTTTTATGCTGGCATTAATACCAGCAATACTGTATGCCCAGAATGATGAAATCAGCCCTGCCCGAAAGCAGGCAATTGATTCGCTTGCACTTGAAAAAGTCCGCGATCTCAGCAAATATATCGCGATCATTGGTAATAAGAACACACCCTGGGCTGAAGCAAACAGGGTGATCGAGCGCACGCTGGAACTATTCGCTGAAGGCAGTCAAATGGGTGTTTCCTCATTATACCGACCGGAGATTGCCTATTATGGCATTCGTGAATACCTTGAAAGGTTGATGGCACTGAATTATGACAGGGTTAAAATCGAATGGTACGATATCCATTATATCAGCGACCTTGTCCGCCAACCCGATGGCAGGTACGTGGGTGTTATCACGATATACCAGATTTTTGAGGGCATGGTTGGCGATAAAATGGTTTACCGGGATACAACCAAAAAAGACATCACTGTATATGTAGAGCGCAAACAAACGCAAATTGGTGGCCGTCTCATTGGTTTCTGGGATGTACTTCTTGGTGATATCAGGGTTACCGAAACTACTCCATGACCAGGCAGAAGGTAATTTTGATTTTCCTGTTATTATGCTCTTTTTCCTCCCATGCTCAGAGCATAGAACATTATTTTGGGGATGAGGCTTCGTTATATGCTGAAACCAAGCAGGTAAACCAGTTTTTCAGGCGTTTTAACGGCGAGGAAAGTGTTTCAGGAATCAGGTTTTCCTTGAATGATCCGGATTACCGCAGTACCACCATCAGAAAACGTTACCTGCAAATGATTTTTGATCTGGAAAGCCAGCATATTGACAAAAATCAGCGAAAAGAATTTACAGAAGAAGTAGTTAATGCCAGTCAACCGGTATTCCTTGATTTTCATAACGGGGATTGGTTTGCTGAAGTATCTACCCAGTTTTTGTACTATGGTGAAGAAAAAAAAATAACACTTTTTCTTACATTGGAAGAAGAAAACAAAGGGTACAAATGGGTGATTACCAATGTTTTCTTCAAACATTTTCATGAATTATTTTCTGACGAAGACGATGGAAAACTCCGTTTCATACATCCCCTAAGCCATGAACTTGATTTTATGAATCTTATTAAAGTCTTCAAAGAAACGGGCAAAGTCACACAATACACCTCAAATAACTTTAAACCCGATTACCTGTCAGTTTTTCTTTATGAAATCAAAAGGGGTAATCTCGTTTTCCGACAGGTTAGTGGAGTGAAATTCCATTTCTTCCAGGTTCCCGGCTGGTATTTTGAATTATCTGAAATCCAACGCAAAGGTCCAAATTCTGGCTGGCTTATCTCAGGTCTGATAGATATCGGAGAAATTGAGAAAGATGTTTTGTTGAAATATATTTACTATGAATAGGGCATTTGTTACCCTGAATATCATATACATCCTGCTGATGTTATTACTTTTACCTTTTAGAACCACGGGACAGGGTAAGAATACATCTGGTTCGCTGTCGCCCCGTGATATGCAGGAGTTCAGGCAGCAAAGCGAACAACTGGTAAAATTTATGGAATTCTCATTCAACACTTTAGGTAATCCAAAAGTGAGTGCACGAGAAAAAGATGTTATCATCAATGAAAGCTACCTGAAGTTTTTTTCTTCCGGCAAAGTGCAAATCGAAGATGATTTGGTTGAAGGACGCTTTACAGTAACAAACAAAGATGTTCAGGCTTACCTCAAGGATATTGACTTTTTCTACAGGGAAGTTGTTTTCACATTCAGCATCGAAAATATCGATAATAATATCAACGAAAGCGGTCAGATTTATTTTGTTGTTACCACAACAAGACACCTGAAAGGAATTGATAGCGAAGGTGATACAATCTACAACAACCTGACACGCTACATCGAGATAAACCTTGATCAGGACAGGCGCGACCTGAAAATTGCCAGTATCTATACAAGCAAACTCAGCGAAAAGGATGATATGCGCAACTGGTGGATAAGTCTGAACTCAGACTGGCGCTCATTTTTTGCGAAAAATATACGTATCAGCAATGAATTTCCATTGAGCAATATCATTGATTTTGGTGATACATGGATTGTACTCGATCGCCATAAGGTATCGGTAATGGAAGATTTTGTGATGGAATCGCGAAACACTGATACAATAAAAACTAATACCAAACAAATATATCAGGAAATCAATCGGATTTGGAAAACTGAAACCGTTGATATCTCAAACCAATCTACTTACACCGATATTATTCCCCTGAGTAAGTTAAACGATCTGAGATCGGTAAACCTGAGCGGAAATAAAATTGAGGATCTCACGCCATTGCGTAATCTTACGAAACTGGAGAATTTACAAATTTCGGAAACTTCTGTAATCCGGCTTGATCCTTTACGGCATTCTATAAATCTGAAAAACCTTGATGCCAGCAATACTGCAATTAACGACCTGGACATATTGCCACCATTTCCATCCCTCGAGAAACTCAATTTATCGAACACACGAATTATCAGTCTCGAAGCTATTGCAGGTTTGTCTTCATTACGCGACCTGAGGATCAGCAATACCCCAATACTTAGCCTTGCACCTGTAAAAAATAATACTAATCTTACCATACTGGACATCTCCGGTACAATGATTAATCATTTCCAAGATCTTGGCAGTCTTACCTTGCTTGAGCGTCTCCATGCTGATAATACAAAAATAGCCGACCTTAATCCTCTGGTATCGCTGAATAATCTCCAATACCTTTTTATTGAAGGCACAATCATCAATGATATACAGATGCTCACAAACCTTTCATCTTTAAAAAGGATCTATTGCGATCGAACCAGCATAAAACGTGAGCAAGCCAACAGGTTCATGCAGGAAAATGCAAATGTCCTGGTTATTTATGAATCGCAAGTGCTTACAGATTGGTGGGTCAGACTATCCCAAACCTGGAAAGATATATTCCGTGAAATAATTGACCTGTCAGAAATACCAACACGTGAAGAACTTCATCAGGTTGCAAACATCAGCCATATTAACATAAATGGAAACGCTGATGTATATAATCTGTCGCCCCTGCAGCAACTTCCAGGGTTAAAGTCACTTTGCGTGGCCAATACCAATATATTAACTATCGAACCTCTGAAAGAAAACATTGACCTTATTGAACTCGATATGTCATTCACCGGAGTTTCTGATATTTCTGTATTGTCGGGTCTCCGTGCTCTCGAAACACTGAAACTTTCGAATACCTCTGTTGAGAGCATTCTGCCTCTTGCATCTGCTTACCAGTTGAAATATCTCGATCTCGACCATACACTGGTACAATCACTTGAACCACTTGGTTCAGTAAATAACCTTGAGGTTGTGCTCTGTGATGGTATTAAACTGGATCAGGCAGAAGTTTCAAAGGTCTACGAAGCTAATCCGAAGGTTACAGTAATATTTCAAACAGAAAAGTTACTTGAATGGTGGAGGAATTTACCTGAAACATGGAAAAACATTTTTGAGCAGAACATACTTATCGAAAATCCACCTACAAGCATTCAGCTTCACAGGTTGACAGACATTGAAGAACTTGATATAAGCAAAACGCGCGGAATACAAAACCTGAGTCCCCTGACTTTATTCCATCGTTTAAAGGTACTAAAAATGAACGATATACACATCAGTGATATTTTTGCACTTGAGAACCTCAAAAATATCAGGGAATTATATTGCGCCAGCAATCCAATAAGCGACCTGAAACCAATAGGCAATATGACAGAACTGACTATTCTTGACTGCTCAAACACCCTGGTCAGAAACCTGAAAGATCTAAAGAATCTCAGGAAGTTGAAAATACTAAATATTTCAGGAACACAAGTCACTGCGCTGAAACCAATCGGCAATCTTTACTCGCTCCGGCAGCTGGATTGTTACAACACCAGAATTATCAGCCTGCGACCCCTTGAAAATCTGACTGAACTTGAATTACTGAGATGCTATAATACCAATGTACTGGGTTTTTTTGTGAAAAGGTTTAAAAATGCTGTTCCTGGATGTGAAGTGGTATTCTATTAGAA
>CAYQRU010000169.1:0-6425 GCA_964419945.1 uncultured Bacteroidales bacterium
TCGTTCTTTCATTCCATCGTTCTATCGTTCTTTCATTCCATCGTTCTATCGTTCTATCATTCAATCGTTCCATCGTTCTATCGTTCAATCACTCTCCCCTCTCCCCTCTAATTTCTAGCCTCTTAAAAACCATGCACACATCCTCCAAAATCTACATCGCCGGCCATCTTGGAATGGTGGGTTCGGCAATTCACAGAAATCTGCTTTCAAAAGGTTTTAAAAACTTTGTTTTCAGAAGCATTGATGAACTCGACCTCACCCGGCAGGAAGAAGTCGAGCAGTTTTTCAGAGATGAGAAACCCGATTATGTTTTTGATGCAGCGGCCAAAGTAGGTGGCATTGTTGCCAACAATACCTTCCGTGCACAATTCATTTACGAGAATCTGATGATCCAGAATAACATCATCCATTCAGCTTATAAGTATGGTGTGAAGAAACTACTTTTCCTCGGTAGCAGTTGCATTTATCCGAAAAATGCGCCTCAACCGATGAAAGAGAATGCCCTTCTTACCGGTGTGCTCGAACAAACCAATGAGCCTTATGCCATTGCCAAAATTGCAGGCATCAAAATGTGTGAAAACTACTACCGGCAATACGGTTGCAATTTCATTTCAGTGATGCCCACCAACCTTTACGGTCCCAATGACAATTATGATCTTGAAAAGTCGCATGTGCTGCCTGCACTCATCCGGAAAATGCACCTGGGTAAATGCCTGATAAACCATGATTGGGATGCAATACGAAAAGATTTTATCAAGAGGCCTGCGGGGATCGTTGAGAAAACAAGCAGTGAAGGAGCGATTGAGCGATTGAGTGAGAGCGAGATTGTAAATATCCTTAATAAATTTGGTATCCACTATCAAAGCCCCTCCCCCACTCCATCCGCAATCTCACACATAAAACCCGTGCTCTCGGCAGACAGGTCACTCCATCACTCCATCACTCCATCACCCCATCACTCCAATGCGCCCTCTCCTCTCTCCCATCTCCCCTCTCCCGCCTCCATCACCCTCTGGGGAACCGGAAATGTTTACCGGGAATTCCTGCATGTAGAAGATATGGCCGATGCCTGTGTTTACATCATGGAAAAGGTGGATGCAGCGACACTTTACAGCGATCTGAACGAAACCCACATCAATATCGGCACCGGTATAGACCTTACCATCAGGGAATTAGCCGGAGTTGTACAAGAGGTAACCGGGTTTGAAGGCAACATTATCTGGGATAGCACAAAACCCGACGGAACCTATAAAAAGCAGTTAGATGTATCGCTGCTCAGTAATTTACACTGGAAAGCAACCATAGATTTGAAAGATGGTATCGAAAGCGTTTATAAAAACTATATCTCCTAAACACCGATCCAGGTCAATCCATCATTCCACCCCTCCCTTGTTCTATCGCTCTATCGTTCCATCACTCCCTCGTTCAATCGTTCTGTTGCTCCATCACTTAGTCAAACTCCAAATCTCCCATCCAACATCTCCCATCTAATTTCTACCCTTTCCTCAATATAAACTTCAAAAAATACCCTGCATATTTCTTGGTGAGCACCAAGTAGGCAAGCGGAGTCGGCGCATATCTGCGGTATAATTTCCATTCCTTGCGAAAATGATAAATTGATTTGATATCGTTCAGGTTTGGAATAAGTTTCTTCAATTTATATCCATGGGTTCGCCCACTGTGCTGCGTATGATTCCAGATTTGTAATTCGGGTACAATCATAATTTTATACCCGGCAAGCCTTGCCCTGCAGCAATAATCAATATCACTGTGATATTGCGGAAAGTCGGTATAATTGAGCATACCGGTTTTTTCAATGATGCTGTGATGTAACACAGTGCCCATTCCTGGCAGCCAATCAGCCTCCCTGGGCGATAAAAATGATGCTTCATCTTTCTGATTATTCCCCAGCATATAGCTGTGACCCCAGAATTTGTGAAAATATCCTCCATACGACCAGATTAATCCAGGTTGTTCGGCAAAGTATATTTTTGAACCTATAACTACAGGCGAATCATATTCACCAATTACTTTGATAAGGTTTTGGAAATAATCACAGGCTGGATAAATATCATTGTTCCACCAGATTATGTATTCTGATTTGAGCTTTGCGAGCGCGTATTCCATACCCAGGTTCATGGCTCCGCTCCACCACATGTTTCCTTCGCCACGGCATAGATGTACCTGTGGGTAATTTTGAGCAATCCATTCAGAAGTTCCGTCGGTAGAGCCATCGTCAACAATGATGACCGAAAAATGCCATTCAGGTTGATTGACAATGTTCAATGACATCATTAAACGGTACAGGGATTCCCTGGTATAATCAATGCTGTTATGAACTGGTATTATGACCGAAACTTCCAAAACAACTGAGTCTTAAAATGATTAAAAACAAATTCAGCACGTCAATTACATTCTCTGCCGGCAAAGATAAATCAATTGACCTTAAACTTTAATTGTAATCTTTAAAGCCTGAAAACAACTTATCAAAATGATTTGTTTTTAAGAATTTTTCAGTTATGTCAACTCCTTTCCTCAGCATTGTGATGCCTGTGTATAATGCTGAGAAATTCATTCATAAGGCCATCACAAGTCTGCTCGATCAAACCTTTCGCGATTTTGAACTGATCGTGGTTGATGACGGTAGCACGGACAAAAGTTTGGATGTTGTGACTTCTTTTAATGATGCCCGGATCAGAATACTGACCAATGAGCAAAACAGAGGCATTGTGTTTAGTCGTAACCGTGGCAACGCAGCAGCAAAAGGTCGTTACATAGCACCGTTCGATGCTGATGACATCGCAAGAAAGGATAAGTTTGAAAAGCAAATCATTTTTCTTGAGAAGCAGCCAGAGTTCGGTATGATTGGCTCCTGGGCGCTTCTGATGGATGAACAGGATAATCTGTTAAAGAAAAAATGGAAGGTTGATGCACCTCCTGAAAGTATTCCCGCCATTCAACTGTTTCGAAACTATTTTATACAATCGGCAGTGGTAATGCGGCGCGAGGCCATACCGCCGGGAAACTACACCGAAGGTTTTGATGCTGTGGAAGATTATAAAATGTGGTTTGAAATTTCCAGGAAATACAAGGTGTGGAATTATCCGGATTATCTATTGAAGTACAGGTTACACGCTGAAAGCATTACCCAACGTCAGATAAGCGAAATGAACGCACGGGATGTCAAAGTATATGATTTTATTTTTAATGCGCTGGGAATGAATCTTAATGAGCAGCAAAAAGCACTGCTTCTTATCATCAAAGGCAACGAAAAGATCAACGACACCCGTCAGCTTGGTCAAATACAGCATCTCCTTATGCATATCCTAAGGCAAAACAACATATCGTGTGTTTTTGAGCGTAGAGAATTGATCAAAGTGCTTTACAATCGCTGGTTGAAATCATGTTATAAGGCAGGATTATACCGCTGCAGGGTTCTGCACAGGTTCGTTTTTTCGCCTTTGCAGGTCGAAAGATTTAAGAGTTTCATCAGGTGAACTATAAGCCTTTTATAATCCACAGTTTTTGGTCACAATTCACTTTTGGGCTTTCTTCCTTATCAGACCAATAGCAATCAGGGCAATACCAATGATGGTTCCGGCAATCTGTCCGGCTCCAAAACCAGGTTTAAATCCAAGTCCAATGAAATCCATTATAAGCGATAAGATGAGAATGATGATGCCCGCAATGAGTACAACTTTACTGTTCATAAATGCTCCTTCCGTTTGATTGTTGATATTTGATGGCAAATATATGAAAAGACCTGATTGGTAAACAAATATTCTTAAAATTCAGCCTCCGAAACTTTCATACGCAATCTGTTTTCCTGTCACATGTTGAAACAATCCGAATCAGATCTCATGAAACCCACAGCCGATGTTTCTATCATTGCCGCCAACTATAACAATGGCAGATACCTCGCTGCATTTATTCAAAGTGTTGCGAACTCAACCATGCTTCCAAATGAACTGATCATCGTTGATGACGGATCAACCGATGAATCAGTCGTGGTTCTGGAAAATTTTAAGCATCTGAGTTTTTTGCGGGTGATCCTTTTTCAAAAGAACAAGGGATTCACTGCTGCTCTGAATGCGGGTCTTGAATATGCCGGCAGTAAGTATATCATGAGGGCAGATACCGACGACATGTTGAAACCTGAAAGAATTGAAAAGCAATACTTCTACCTTGAGCAACACCCCGATCTGGAAATGATTGGATCTAATGCAGCATATTTTTCAGGCAGTATTGAAAAACCGGTCAATCAAACGAATTTTCCTCTGAATCATAAAAAAATCATTGAAACAATGCAGAAGGGAGAACATGGCCTGCTGCATGCTACTGTTTGCGGAAAAAGCGAAGTTTATAAGAAATACCGCTACCAGTCTATTTCCCCCGGTGAAGATTATGAACTGTTTGCCCGTATGGCAAAGGATGGTCATTCATTCGCAAATCTTTCCGAACCCCTGTACTTAATTCGCGTGCATCCACGAAGTTCATCCAATCAGCTTTGCCTTGAGAGTATTTCTCAGACTTTCAGGTTCAGGGACAAAATTTTTGGAACCCATACCGGTAAAATCAGGGTATGGTTGTATTATTATCATATCAGGTTTTACAGGGCTTATCTGATATCGGGTAATCCAATAGAAAAGTATGCAAATCTGGTACTATCCATCTTGTGTTATCCGGTGAAACTTCTGAGAAGAATATTGAAATGAAAATCGGGATTCTTGGATCCAGGGGCATACCCAATCATTATGGTGGATTCGAACAGTTTGCCGAATATTTAGCACCTGCATTGGTATCTTTTGATACCGAAGTGTGGGTATACAGCTCACATACCCATTCTTACCAGGAAAATTCCTGGAAAGGAGTGAATCTGATCCATTGTTATGATCCCGAAGACCACATTGGTGCAACAGGACAATTTATCTATGACATGAATTGCATACTCGACAGCCGCAGACGAAATTTCGATGTGCTTTTGCAGTTGGGTTACACCAGTAGTTCGGTGTGGTATTGGCTGTTACCCTCCAGCACCCGTATCATCACCAATATGGACGGGCTGGAATGGAAGCGCAGTAAGTACAGCAAACCTGTAAGATGGTTTCTCAGGTATGCCGAAAAACTCGCCGTACAGAGCAGCGATTGCCTCGTTGCCGATTCTTTGGCCATACAGGACTACCTGAAGGAAACTTACCAGAAATCATCCATATTTATTCCCTATGGAGCAGAAGTTGAGCATTCGTTCGGAAATGAAGCCCTGAAAAATTATGGTCTGAGACCGGATACCTATTACCTGTTGATTGCCCGCCTGCAGCCCGACAACCACATCGAAGAAATCATTCAGGGTGTTCTTGATTCCGGAACCGGTTTACCACTTCTTGTGGTAGGGAATACAAATAACCGTTTTGGCAGAAATTTGAAAACAAATTATGAATCCGGAAAAATCATATTTGCAGGGGCAGTTTTTGACAAAAAAACACTTAATGAATTAAGGCACCATTGCCGCCTGTATTTTCATGGACATTCCTCCGGTGGCACCAATCCATCTTTACTGGAAGCAATGGCTGCCTCTGCGCTGATCTGCGCTCATGACAATTCATTTAACCGCTCGGTGCTTGGTGCTGATGCCTGCTACTTTTCCACCCCTGACGATATCGCTGCCATCATCATTCTCAAACCCGAAACCAGTGCCAGAAAACAAATGATCGAAAACAACCTCATGAAAATAAGAACCAGATACAACTGGGATAAGATCATTGACGATTATTATAATCTTTTTCAGAATCTGCTCATAAAACCTGGATGACGTTCACCAACAAACCCACCCATCTTTGCCACCCAAACACCCCACTACCCTACCACAGCGCCTGTCAATTCGAATGACCGAAACGAAGGGAAGGGAATGAGAAATCTCCTTCTCAATTACCGGAATCAACAATTGAAAGATAACTGGAATGGGTCCTTTATCGCCACCAGGTAGCAATCTCACTGATTCTGGTGTTGCCAATTCTGATAACCGGTTGCAAACTATAGCAAAGGTTATTTTTTACTCCAGGAATATAATTTCAGTATAGCAGCAAACCATGAATATTCAATGATCAGAAAAAACATACTGTCATCTGGTATATTCGATAACATCACCTACTTTTGTCGAATGCATTCTATAAGAATATGGCTCGATGGACAAAGACCTTATAAAATTATTGATCGCGGAATATCAGCAAAAAGTAGTTGAAGTTACCTTTCTTAAACGCCCCTACCCGATTGAAGACAGCCTTAACTATGTGTTAACTGGTTTGCGTCGTGCCGGAAAATCGTTTATGTTGTATCAATGTATATGACAACTACTTGATGCAGGCCATTTAAAAGTATCCACCCGACCAATCCATATTCCTTCTCACCGGCGGTTGAACGGGGTTTGC
>CAYQRU010000170.1:0-6393 GCA_964419945.1 uncultured Bacteroidales bacterium
ATTGAAAGCGGTAAAATCTGGGCGAATAATCTCAGCATTTTTGATGAGTATGGAAACTCCGGTAATGCCAGCATCGTGTTTTCACATACTAATTTCTCCGACTGGAACATGGATATCCATGTTCTGGCCAATAATCTGGCTGGACTTCAAACCACTTCTTCTGACAACAGCTTGTTTTATGGCACTGCGTATGCTACAGGTTTATTTTCTCTCAGGGGGGCTTTCAATGATCTGTTGATGGACATCAAGGTTCGGTCAGGCCCACAGACTTACATTGCTATCCCCATCAACTTCGCCGTAGATGTCAACGAAAATGATTTCATCATTTTTTTAAATCCGGAAACCGAGAGCCAATCAATTTCTATTGAAGAAAAAGATCGCTCATCGTTCAGGATAAACATGGATATGGACGTCACACGTGATGCTGTCATCCAGATTTTTTTGCCATATCAGATGGGAAATATCCGTAGCAGCGGTGCCGGGAATATGAAGATGAATTACAATACCAGTGGCGATTTTGCCATGTACGGCGATTATGTGACCGAGCAGGGAACGTTCCTTTTTACGATACAGAACATGATCAACCGACTGTTCACACTAATTCCCGGTGGTACCATCCGGTGGAGTGGTGATCCTTACGAGGCACAGATAGATATTCAGGCCATTTATAAAACCCGTGTAACCCTGAACAGCCTTCCCAATATCAGCGATGCATACCGTAACCGTCGCTTTCCGGTTGATTGTGTTGTTTCATTGAAAAACAGTCTGATGAATCCTGAAATCTCCTTTGGTATCCGTATGCCCAATGTGGATGAAGAAATACAACGCCAGGTATTCAGCACCGTTGACACCACCAACGAGGTGATCATGAGCAGGCAAATGATATCGTTACTTGTTCTTAACAATTTCAATTTCAGTACCGATCAGACGAACCTGTCATCCACCCTTGGAGCTTCTTCCTTTGAGCTGATTTCAAATCAACTCACAAACTGGCTTTCGCAGATCAGCAAAGATTTCGATATCGGAGTCAATTATCGTCCGGCTGACCAGCTTTCGTCCGAAGAACTGGAGGTTGCATTATCCACACAATTATGGGACGACAGGGTGTTGATTGATGGTAACATCGGCATGAGCGGAGAGCGAAATACCCAACAGAATGCCAGTAATATCATTGGGGATATTAATGTGGAAGTAAAAGTAACTCCCGATGGACGAATACGTGTAAAGGCTTTTAACAAGTATAATAACCAGGAAATTACAGGAAGGGAAGCACCCTATACGCAGGGAATCGGGGTGTTTTATCGTCGCGAATTCGACAGGTTCCGTGAGCTTTGGATTCCGGCAAAAAAGATAAAAACCCTGCAAACACCTGACAGTAATAACGGAAATGGCCTGAATACGAATGAGATCAGAAACTAGGAAGCCATGAATGTGAAAAACTTCAAAATATTCAAATCATCAGCGGGTTCGGGAAAAACATTCACACTTGTGAGTGAATTTTTACGACTGGTTTTGCTACATCCGTCGGTTTACAGAAATATTCTTGCAATCACATTTACCAATAAAGCTGCTAACGAAATGAAAGTGCGCATTGTCAGCAGCATTATACAACTCACCACCCATCCCGATACATGGACACCGGCAATAGAGAAAATGGTGAAACCGCTGATCACAGAACATCGCATGAGCAAAGAACTGATCAGACAGCAAGCCATTGTGGTTGCGGGTAATATTCTTCATAATTATTCCGATCTCGCTGCCACTACTATTGACAGCTTCATGCAGCGTGTGATCCGAACCTTCTCACACGACCTGAACCTTCCGCAGAACTATGAGGTAGAACTCGATACCAACTCACTCAGGCAACGTGCAGTGGATCGCCTGATTGATCAGGCAGGTTCTGATAAAGGCCTGACTGATCTGCTGGTTCATTTTCTTGAAAGCAAAACAGAGGACGATAAAAGCTGGCGTATTGAAAATGATCTGAATGCTGTTGCTCAGGCATTATTCAGGGAGGATGGCACAACACACCGTGATGCACTGAGAAATCTTGATTACGCTGATTATCAAAATTATTACAGGAAGATATATCAATGGATTTCAGAATTCGAAATAAAGCTTCAATCTGAAGGAGATGAAGCTCTCCTGATTATCAACCGCAATAAATTAGAAATTAGCGACTTTGCTTATGGCAAATCAGGAGCATTGGGTTATTTCATAAAACTGCAAAACAAGGATTTTTCTAAAGTTGAAAATCCGGGGATACGAATTCTTGCGGCAATACATGAAGGAATATGGGCAACAAAAAACCAGACACCTCGTGTTTCTGAAAAAATTGAAAACATCGCTCCGGAACTGATCCGGTTATACAATCAATCACAAGAATTGGTTAAAGAATCATTTCAACGCTATAAAATTCTTTCGCTGCTGCTGAAAAACATTTATCCGCTGGCAGTGCTGGGAAGTATTGACAGGATCATCAACCAGATCAATGAAGAGGAACAAATACTGCCCATCACCGATTTTAACCGTATCATTGCCTGTGTAACCCAAACAGAAACGATACCATACATCTACGAACGTCTGGGCGACAAATACCATCACCTGATGATTGATGAATTTCAGGACACTTCGGTACTTCAATGGCAAAACATACTTCCACTTGTTGATAACGCCCTTTCACAGAATTATATGAACCTGGTGGTCGGCGATGCCAAACAAGCTATTTATCGCTGGCGTAATGGAGAAGTAGATCAGTTCATTTCTCTGCCCAAACTTCATGGCAAACAAAATGCCGTTAACCATGAACGCGAACAAAATCTGTTAAATCATCATGAAATCAAAGAATTACCGGTCAATTGGCGTTCGCACAAAGCCATCGTAGAATTTAACAACCATCTTTTCAGACATCTTTCCAACCGCCTTGCGCCAGCCTATAAAACAGTGTATGAGAACATGGATCAGAAACACAATCCACAAAAAGACAAGGGATTTGTGCAGGTTGAATTTTTTGATCCTGACAACAACACCGAGAATGCCATGCTGGAAAGATTACCCGAACTGATCAGGGAATTGCTGGATTTTCATTACAAACAAGGCGATATTGCCGTGCTATGCCGTACCAATAAACAAGGATCGGAAATAGCGGGGTATTTGCTGAAACATGACATTAATGTCATCTCTTCGGAATCGCTGCTACTTGGTAGTTCAGAAAGTGTAAAACTGCTGATGTGCCTGCTCCGTATCATGGCCGATTCAGCGGACCAACTGGCTTATGCCAAAGCACTGGCAATTCTTGAACGTAAAGGAATCTTTGGCATTAAAAAGTTGAACGGTCTGGCTTTAGAAGTACTTGCTGAAGAACCTGTCAATCGCAAAATACATTTCAAGATCAATGCCTTTGAAGAACTGCTACAAAATAATGGCATAAATTTTTCGCGCTTCAGGCTGCTTCATTTGCCCCTCTATGACCTTGCAGATGAACTCATCCGCCTTTTGAACCTGTCATATCATGATGATATATATCTCCAGTTCTTTTTAAACGAACTGCATCGTACGATCACACAAAAGTCAATGACTATAAGAGAATTACCTAAATGGTGGGAAGAAAAGGGTAGCCGCGTTTCAGTAATTTTTCCTGAAAGTCTTGATGCGGTTAATGTAATGACAATTCACAAATCCAAAGGACTGGAGTTTCCTGTAGTTATATACCCCTTTGCCAAAGGTAATCTGAAAGAAACTATCAGGAATGTATGGCTTGATATCAACGATCCCCTTACGGAGAAACTGAATAAAGCCTGGTTGCCGGTAAGCAGCCTGGGCGGTACAGCATTTGAAGAAGTGAAACAGATGGAAACTGAGAAATCGTTGCTCGATATGATCAATTTGCTATACGTAGTTTTGACCCGGGCCGAAGAACGCTTATATATATTAACGAATATGGTTGATCAGGCCGATCTTCAAAAAAATTCTGTCGAAGCTTTTATCAGTGATTTTCTATATTCTGCCGATCCTGCATTCGCTGACACAGATGGTCTTCGCTGGAGATATCCTCAATCAGTTGAATGTAATGCCCTCAAGTCATCTCCTGCCAGGAAGGAATTTTTCTTCAGGATAGATTCATCATTTCAAAGCAATTACAGGCATTCTAACCTGCTAACTTCCAGTCGGAGGCATCATAAATGGGAAGAAGATGCGATGGACAATGCTAGCAATTTCGGAACCTCCATTCATGCTATTCTTGCCGGAATCAAAACAGCGGATGATCTCGAACCGGTACTGGATCACCACCTTGTTTCAGGCGAGCTTTCACCGGATGAAAAGCTTAGGATCAGGAAAACGTTGCGCTGCATTATCGAACATCCTGTACTTCAGCCATTTTTCATCGGCAATAACCAGACAAAGTCAGAACCTGAAATTTTGCTTCCTGGAGGTGATATTCTTCGTCCTGACCGCATTGTCACCGGTGATTCAGAAACTCTTGTGGCAGAATTCAAAACCGGGCAGCCTCATGCACATCACCAAACACAGCTTGTGAATTATATGGAAATGATGAAGATCATGTTTCAGAATAATGTCAAAGGTTTTTTAGTATATGCAAATGAAGAAGTCTGTACGGTAAAGGAAATATAACCAGGCTTGGAGGCTGAATTTAAACTCTTTTATGTATACATCAGGCATAAAAAACCGCTTTTCCCCGTCATTTCACTTAACTTATACCTGCAATTTTCCCGGTTTATCCACCATCTTTATATCCAATGCATCGCGCAGGCCATTACCAATAATCATAAAACTCAACACCATCAGCATAATGGCAAGTCCCGGAAGTATGGCTAGGTAAGCCTTGCCAAGAATGATATAGGTATAGTTTTCCTTGATCATAGTTCCCCAGGAATGCATAGGCGGCTGCACACCGATACCAAGAAAACTAAGCCCTGCTTCAATCAGAATAGCAGAAGCAAAATTGGCTGCTGATATGACGATCACAGGCCCCATGACATTTGGCAGAATATGCCTGGTGAGGATGCGCCAATGCCTGAAACCCAGGGCGCGTGCAGCCTCCACATATTCCTTTTCGCGGATGGAAAGTACCTGCCCTCTGACAACTCTTGCTACTTCTACCCACATTGTAAGCCCCACGGCAACAAAAACCTGCCAGAAACCCTTGCCCAAAGCAAAAGTGATTGCTATAACCAGCAATAACGTGGGAATTGACCATATCACATTAATCAGCCAAACTACCAGCACATCCACCCATCCCCTGAAATATCCGCCGAGAGCTCCGGTCAAAATACCAATCACCAGCGAAATAAATACTGAAATCAGACCCACCGACAGGCTCACCCTTGTGCCAATCATCAACTGGCTCATCACATCGCGCCCGTAACGGTCAGAACCTAACCAAAATATGTGCTCTGTCAAATGTTCCTTTTTCACGATATCCTTCAACTCATTGATTGTGTATACACGAAATTTTCCTTCGAGGTCACGGAAGCGTAATGTATCTGCCCCAACGATTTCTGTGCTGAAATCCAGTGAAAGTGCAAAAACCACATCGGCGAGATGATAAGGATACTCCCTGGTAAGATCCGATGGAAAAGGATCAAACTCTGATATGAAAATTTGTTCGTTTTCAAACCTGAAACTGTTATATGGAACGAAAATATAATCGCTTCTTTTACCGAGAAGCATAGTAGTGAACCAGTGCTGTAAGGGGACAATTTCGTTTCTTCTGATTTTAAGCATGTGTGCTTTAAAACCGGGTGGCTGTGCCGAAATCTCAATATATTGCTGATTGGCAAAAGGTGTGTTGTCGGGTGTTACCAAATAACCCAGCAATGCGATGATGGAAGCCAGCAGGGTAAAGCACATTGCAATGA
Source organism: uncultured Bacteroidales bacterium (assembly GCA_964419945.1). Taxonomy (GTDB): domain Bacteria; phylum Bacteroidota; class Bacteroidia; order Bacteroidales; family JAAYJT01; genus JAAYJT01. The sequence goes on from CAYQRU010000170.1 coordinate 5,880, forward strand.
CCGTAAGCCTGCTTTTGAGCAAACGTTTCCATGTGATCTGTTTCAATGATTGCGTAGTTGCAAATACTTTTTTTCTGAACATTGTCAAACTGAGATTCCGGCAGCAAAACTAAGGCTTTTCATGGAGTTGAATCTGCTATCTGGCTGAAATTTGAAATTACTGCCATTTTCTGCGGTTTTTTGATTAACTTAGCGCTTTCTCTGTGTGATGCAGTGATGCAGTGATGGTTGAAACGATTTGCCAGACCGTCATATAGCTTTTATAACAGAATTTCTAATAATTTATAAAACTATTTGAATTCTATGTGTCTATGTGGTAAAAATGAAATGTATATCTCTGAAATAAAGCAAAATACATACAATCCTATCTTACAAACAGTCCCTATGAAAACATTTACAAAAATCCCCAATTCTTCTGCTGTTCTCATGTCTGCTTCCTTTCTCAGGCATAACGCAAATTCCTTATCAAAACATTCTTATTGTTCATAAAGCCTGAGCGCTTCCGGAGCCAACC
>CAYQRU010000171.1:0-4892 GCA_964419945.1 uncultured Bacteroidales bacterium
GGATAAGGCCCGTCAGGAGCATCGCCGAAGTCATATTCATACTGAACTTCTTTAGAAGTGATCACAAAGGCAAAATCGGTAAAACTTAATGGTGGCGGATTGTTCCATGTAATGGTTTGCCACATTCCACCAACAGTATAGTAAGCAGCTCCGCAGTTAATGGGCCACAGCCACCTGTTAGCTTCCTGCCAGCGCCAAACTGCCGGAAGGTTCATATTATTTGATATTGACTGAATACTTACCCAGTAGGTAATGCCGGCAATCTGACAGAATGGGAATGGTAAAACAAAATCATATTTGTAAATCATTGAACCATCGGAGCTTGTCAGTCCTGTTGAGGATTCATTAACAACGTTAAATGATGCCTGATAGGTTTGCAATGGATTACCCGGCAAACAAGCCACATCGGCATAAAAAGTAATAATAAATTGGTTGATACCGGCACCTCTCTTTTCTACACCCCAATCATCCAATTCGTAATTACCCCACCAGTGGACGTCAGTAACGTCTCCTCCGGTACAGATCCAGTCGTCAGCATTCAGTACCGTTTCATCAGCATGTAATCCTGATGTTCCCTGATCGGGAAACTGCTGCCATTTGATATCACCGGATTCCGAAATATCCACCAAATAATCTTCAACTTCGCCATCGTTTGCTTCGCCCGTGAATGAAAGTGAAGCCTGGTGGCTGAAGCGGAATCTTGCGTATGTTGGACCTGCCACAGCATTCACCGGTGTGATAAAGGTAAGAATATTAATGCCCTGAATCGGATTGAAATCAACAAACAGATGTTCACCTGCATCGGCCCATGACCCATTCCGGTTAAAGTCAATCCATACATTGAGCAGAGCATTTCCGACAGAAGCGATTACTTTTATCTTACATGGACTACCTGCTGCCAGCGGCCACAGGAATACCACTCCGTCTTCATCATCCGGTATTCCATTCAGATCATCACCATCGGCATTTGCTGTTGGCAGGCCGTCCTGTTCGGCATCAATGGCACTGCCAAGGAAAGTCAGTCCGTCTGCGATATGACGTGCGCCGTCATTGGCCAGTAATGTCGGGTATGTTGAATTCGGAGCATCTCCAAAGTCGTATTCATCAGCCGGTTCTTCAATTTCGATAAGATAATCTTCTACTTCGCCGTTTGGGGCAGGACCGAAGTAAGTGAGGGCAGGCATCGTACTCAGCCTGAATCTTGCATACGTCTGACCGACCGTTGCATTGACCGGTACATTAAAGTTAATGATATTTTGACCGGCAAAGGTCACCCAGTTGGTGATCACCTGTTCAAGCGGGTCTGCCCAGTCACCATCGGAATTGAAATCAATCCAGCCTTGCAGCCAGATATTAGCTATGGAAGAAAACACCGTTACGATTGCATTCTGCCCGGGGATGAATGCAGTATTAAAGGTTACCCCGTCTTCATCATTCAAATTGTTGTCATCATCACCTGTGGCGGCAGCATTGGGTTGTCCTTCATTCTCAAGGTCTATCAGGTTGCCCATGAATATTCCCGGGTATAAAGGATGCCGTGCACCATTGCTGGCGAAAAAGGTGGGATAGCCCGGATCGGGGGCATCACCGTAATCAAGTTCTTCGACGAATGGAGGAGGATTGATGATAAAGGCCATATCGAAACTTTGTCCTGCCCAGGGATGCGGAATGGGATTGCCCGGGTAGAGATGATGTACCCAGCCGAGGGGGAAATTCGGATTGTTTACATTCCACCATACAGCATCGTCATTGAACCTGAGGTCATATTGCGTCGTTTTCCATCCAAGTGTGTTTGTGAGAACGGGAGGCTCCTGATAGATGTACCTGGCTTCAAGCCAGTAAACAGTGCCCTGTTCCTGTTCAAAAGCATCCTGACCAAGGTCGAAATCGAACCTGACCACGATCTGGTGGTTATTTGGCTGCCATACCTGTGTGGCCGGGTCGTACCACCATTCGGGGGAATTCTGGGAGACAATGGTCGCATTATACTGCTGGGTATAATAGATCTTCGACCACAGCAAATCGCCCGGCATACTCCAGGGACCCTGAATGCCGGCAGGCACATCTGAATAAATCTGCAACCTCACTGTATCATAGTTCAGGTAAGGAGGCAAATCGTCATCTGCAAACGACATCCACATGCAGATCCTGTTGACCGGCCCGGTTTCGGTGCAAATGAAGTCGTCTGCGGTGGGCACCCAGGTGATATCAACGTCCATACCGGTCGGGTCAAGATCGGGAAGTTGGTCCCAATGCATCTTACCTTGTCCCGGATTGACAATAAATACTTTGTAATCTTCAACTTCGCCATCGGGAGCAGCTCTGGTATATCCAAGGTTCTGGGAGGTGCTTAACCTGAACCTGGCGTATGTTGCCCCAAGGTTAGCCGCAGGGTTGATCGTGAAGGTAACGGTATTGGTTCCTGCATTTAGTGGTGAATTGAGAATGATCTGTTCACCGGGGTCAACAAAGTCTCCGTCCTGGTTCAGATCAATCCAGCCCTGCAGGTAACCTCCGTTAATGGAAGCTGTTGCATCAATGGAACAAACATTTCCAGGAATGAGATTGGTGGTGAACGTAATGCCGTCTTCATCATCGGAATTGTTATTGTCGTCTCCGAGCGCGGAAACATGTGGCTGGCCGTCAGCTTCATTGTCGATCAGGCCTCCCAGGTAGAGATTACCAACCACATGGTTAGGACCATTGTTTGCAGCCAGGGTTGGGTAAATCGGATCCGGCAGATCACCCCAATCATAAACAACGGGTTGTCCGATCAACACCTTGTAGTCTTCTACTTCCCCATTTGGTGCACATCCGTATGGCATCAGATTGCCCATGGTACTATAGCGGAATCGGGCGTATGTGTCGCCCAGGTTTGCACCAACAGGCACATTAAAATTAAGGTTCTGTGGACCAGGAACAAGTATCGTATTGGTGAATATTTGTTCCCCTGCATCCATCCAGTCACCATCATTATTGAAATCAATCCATGCTTGCAAAGCGGCACCATTCATCGAAGCCGTTACGGTAACGATTGCCACTGCGCCAGGGACCAATGGAGTAAGGAAGATCACTCCGTCTTCATCATCCAGTCCGCCAATAGGATTGCTGTCATCGTTATTTGCATCTGCTCCTGGTTGTCCATCTATCTCAAGGTCCTTGAAATTTCCGAGAAGAACCGGTACAGGGTCAAAAGGATCGAAATAATGCCTTGCACCATTATTGGCAGCAAGGGTAGGATAGCCAGGATCAGGGGCATCACCGAATTCAATAATTTCTGCTGCGTCAATGGTGATCAAGTAGTCTTCCACTTCTCCATCCGAAGCACTGCCTGTATAGCTGAGGTTTTCCTGGCTGCTGTACCTGAAGCGTGCGAAAGTATTGCCGATTGCAGCGCCTGCTGGGACAAGCACAGTCAAATCAGTAGTTCCTGCAAGCAAAGCCACATTATTAAAGATCTTTTCTCCGGAATCTGCCCAGTCGCCATCCTTATTGTAATCAATCCATGCATTCAGATATCCCGGACCGCTCGTTGTCACCTTGATTGTATTCGCATGTCCGGGCACAAAATTGCATGGCCACCATACGCCATCTTCGTCATCAAAGCCCGGAGGATTGATATCATCTCCAGTTGATGTTGCATTAGGTTGACCGTCATTCTCCAGGTCAAGAAGGACTCCCAGTTTCAGTCCGGAGTCTGCATGCCGGGCACCGTTGCTGAGTAATAATGTCGGGTAGGAGGGATCGGGGGCATCGCCATAATCGTAAGGAATTATCGTTGAAGTGATCCTGAATGCCATATCACTGAATTTACCTCCACCCCATGCTAACGGCATCCAGGGTGATGTGGGGGTACCGGTCACAGCAGGCCAGTTGATAGAGCCATACCAGCGGTTGGCTTCCTGCCACCTCCAGACAGCATTGGAAGGTGGTGTCGGATTGTTGGAGATGGCTTTGATGCATATCCAGTAAGTCATGCCTTCCTGCTGTACGAAAGGTTCACTCAAGTCTGCTTCATAATAATAGATGGAACTCATCTCATTATTGAATTCACCGGTGTTCACTTCAGTGATGGATCCAAAAGACACGGAATAATTCTTGAGTAGCATTCCAGGCAACCCAGCTCCATTGGAATAAAACTCAATCTCAAAATGATTGATTCCCTGTCCCCTTTTTTCCTGTCCATACATATCGAGTTCATAATTTCCCCACCAGTGAACATCTGTTACCTGGCCTCCATGGCATATCCAGTCATCAGCAGCATATACTGCCTGATCGGAATGCAATCCGGTAACGGAGTTGTCATATAACTGTTGCCATTTGATATCGCCATATTCTTCAATCGTAACCAGGTAATCTTCCACCTCTCCGTCACCTGCCAGGCCCGAATAGGAAAGCCCCTGCTGATGGCTGAAACGGAACCTGGCGTATGTCGGACCCGGAGTGAATCCTGCCGGTGCGATGAAGGTCAGGAAGTTGTTGCCCACTATAGGTATCAGGTCTGTGAAAATCTGCTCACCGGCATCAGCCCAGGAACCATTCCGGTTAAAGTCGATCCAGGCATTGAGGTATGCATTTCCTACTGAGGCAATTACATTGATCTTGCAGGGATTTCCTGTAGCCAGCGGCCACAGAAAGATTACGCCATCCTCATCATCCATGTTATTCAGGTCGTCACCATTTGCTGTCGCAGACTGAAATCCATCAGTTTCTGTATCTATCTGGTTTCCTAAATATGTAAGACCATCCGGAAAATGTCTGGCCCCATCGCTGGCCAGTAAGGTTGGATAGGTCGGATCCGGCGCATCACCATAATCCAACAGTTCAAGGATATTTACCCTGTAATCTTCTACTTCTCCGTTTGGTGCACAGCCATACGGCATGAGACCACC
>CAYQRU010000171.1:4902-6326 GCA_964419945.1 uncultured Bacteroidales bacterium
TGATTCTGAACCGGGCATACGTATTTCCAAGATTAGCAGTAGCAGGAACATTGAAATTCAGTAAATTGGGTCCGGCAGGAATATTAAGATCGGTAAATATCTGTTCACCGGCATCCGTCCAGTTTCCATTCTGATTGAAATCAATCCAACCCTGGAAAAGGCATCCTCCTATCGAAACTATTGCCGTAATAGCAGCAGGTTGACCTGCAACCAGGGGAGTGTTCCAGATTATGCCATCTTCGTCCGGGAGATTGTTAAGGTCATCTCCGTTGGCATTCAGATCTGGCTGCCCATTGATTTCCCAGTCAATTAGATTGCCGAGGAACAGAGGAATTTCAGGCATATTGAAATGGCGGGCACCATTGGATGCTGCAAGAGTGGGATAGTTCGGATCCGGTGCATCACCATAATCCATTTCCTCAGCATCCTGGATTTCAATACTGTAATCTTCTACCTCCCCACTTAAGGCAGAGCCGGTAAAATTCAGATTTTGCTGTGAACTGAACCTGAAACGGGCGAATGTTCTACCGGTAACAGCAGTAACAGGAACGCTGACAGTCAGGTCGGTAACTCCTGCCGGTAATAAGATATTTGCAAATACCATTTCTCCGGCATCGGCCCAGTCAAGATCCTTGTTATAGTCTATCCAGGCATTCAGATATCCGGCACCACTTGCCGTAACTTTTATGGTATTTGAGTGACCGGGTGTCAGGTTACATGGCCACCACACTCCGTCTTCATCATCAAGGTTATTATTGTCATCACCAAGCGCATTGGGATCGGGAATTGCATTAGCTTCCACATCAATCTGATTCCCGAGTTTCAGACCTGTATTGGTATGCCTTGCCCCATCATTTGCCAGCAAAGCAGGATAGGGTGAAGGTGCATCGCCAAAGTCCATCGGACCAGTTGCTGAGAACGTATAGGTCAGCCCACTTGCAGGCTTTACCAGGCTGGAAAAAGTGCATGTTTGTGTGTTCATTGTGCCCTGGGTAGTTGCTGACCAGTTAACGGTTGTGGTCCTGTTATGAAAGTCAGCATTGGTGTTACCTCTGATACCAACCTGAGGATAAGAAGAATTAAATGACTTGGCGATTTCGCCATAAACAAATACCACCTCATTGGTAGTTTCAAAGAGTTTAATCTGGAAGTTAATATTTTCAGCAAAAGTGTTGGCATAGCTTTTATAAGCCGTCCATTGAACAGTTAAGATTCTGTTCGGTGCTACTCCCTCTGTTTTAAATGACAATTGTGAAGCTGGGATAGCCTGTGCCGCAATATTATAGCCCAGAGCTGAGATTGCACTCACAAATCCGGTAGGTCCGGTTGTACTTATCGGAGTGTAATTATTTAAAGCAGTGGAGGAACCGATAGTAAATATCCCGGTACCTAAAATAATCCACCCGTTGGTATTAACAGCAAAC
>CAYQRU010000172.1:0-6298 GCA_964419945.1 uncultured Bacteroidales bacterium
TTCTTCGACTTCGTAGCCATGAGGTATGGTAATTTTATTGATGTATCGAATTTCCTGGGGAAAGGTAAAATTGACCGGTAGTTTTCTTGATGACTGTTTAAACGGATTAAGATCGAAGCCAAAGCCCGCAAAGGGATTGAGATAGATCATATTTCCGGCTGCAATCACAGTCTCACCGGTTTCATATGTAAAAGACAGTTTGAATTGTTCCGGATTTTCTTTATCCAGCGTGGCTTCAATGATCTCGATAATGGCATTTTGATACTGCCTGCCAAGGATTTTGGTGTAATCATTTAACTTCGGTCCTGTATTGGTCTTACGATACATAATGTCTGCAAGGTAGTTGTTACAGGATGAGATTACAGTACCTTTTTCAGTACCATCTTCTTGTAGTGTGGTTTCTTTAATTGTGATATATCTGGATGTTCCTGCCTGGTCGAGATTAATCCAGTTATTGTTCGTTTCATCAATAATTCTGCCCTTTTCATTGAGACATTCGGAAGGCAGAATAAAGGGATTCGGGAAAGCCGATGTTGCATCAACCAGGTATTCTTTTTCAGGGGTTTGCACCAAAGCTATCACATGATTAAGCCTGTTGATGGTTACCTGATGTGGGAAAATTCTTCCGTTTGACCTGGTACTTAGCGCAACCGGAAAGGCTTTTAATCCAACTACACGAAAAGCATTGATAAGGTTAAAATTAACTTCGGCAGAATTACCTGAACCGTCACGGTAGGCCTGCCTTACCCCGGCATTGGTCATCAGTCTGTATTGCTCATTCCAGTTGATTTTATCTCTGATAAAATGATAGACTTTTGTTATCTGTTCTTCAGGGCTCAAATCTTTGAATTCCAAATTTTGCAGATCATCATGCATATAACGTGTTACTGAAAGCTGTGTTCCAAAACCCGGATGGTTGTCTAATTCTTTGACAATTGATTCCCAGGTAGTCGTAAATTCACGGAATGTGCTTCCCGGGAAAAAAATGGATTGCAGTTCGAATTCAATATTACTTCGATAATTATTCCGGTTATCCACATAAGATTCAAATGGCAGTGCTTCAACATTAGCAGCATAATATGTGACTATATCCGTGCGATAGTTGTGCGTGCTATGATCACGAAATTGAATAATTTGTGTTTTGGAGGCAGGTTTGGTATTCACCTGCACATATCCCGAAATATGCCGGCGATAAGTATAATATTCCGGGATAATTGTTGTGTATGAGCTTGCCAGTACCGGTATGGTATACTGAAAGTTCCATGTCTGTAGATGAAAGAAAAAATCGGAAGTAATCTCGTAATTCAGATCAATGACCGAGCCTACCCTTACCTGAGGCATTGTGAACTTCCGTATGGTGACTCTATCAGAACTTCTTTCATCAATGATATCGGAATTATTCAGTGGTATTTTTTCCACATTGCCGTTAGTTTTGTTGAAAGTGTATGCTCTGATTCGGCTAAGCTTCTCGCTCTGGCCAGAGGCAGAATAAAGAGGAATACTGAAATCAGCCCATTCAAAGCCATCAGTTGTTAATATTTTAATTCTCACATGCCGTGAAAATCTGATCTCAAAACTACCCGAATTCTGGCTATATTGAAATTCACTTTGTCCTATATCAAATAACATTAAAGCAGAAGCCGATGAATCAGCAGCGTAAATTACCATATCGAGTTCCTCGTCAGAAACCCGGCCAAATTTAGAACCTTCAGGTTGAGTAAAACAATCAGAGGCAAATAAAATCAGAATACTGGTTGATAAAAATCTGACTTTCGTTAATAGTGGGGTTGATACTGTTATCATCGTGATTACTGTTTTAATAATTAAACAGGATAAGAATCAATACAAATTTACTAAGCAATATCTAATTGCGATAATATTAAAGCCGCAAGATAAATACTTTTTGAAAAAAAACCGTTAAATTCATGCAAAATATTTCAACTTTGATAATTCATTCTCGGAATCTGATTGTACCTCAACGGCCAGTTTCAACAGTTCTGAATTACAAAAAATACTCAGCCAGATCTTTCCTGTTTCGTTTGGATTGAGGCTACAGCCCTGAACCTGGTTCCGTATGAGTTGAATGAATCTTAAAATAATCACCCATAAAACACCAACAGTCATTGAAAATGATTATATTGTAACCCCTGGTTTGATTATAATTTAATCATTTGCTTATGCTTTTCACTGCACATAGTTACTACAGTCTGCGCTACGGCAGTATGCCGGTGGAACAGTTGGTGGCGGAGGCCAAGGCAAAAGGCTTGCGGGAACTGGTGCTGGCAGACATCAACAATACTTCGGCGACAACGGATTTCATAAGGGAATGTAAGGAGAACGGCATCCGCCCGCTGGCCGGTGTAGCCTGCCATGATGAAGCCGGAGTGAAATACCTGCTGTTAGCCAAAAACAACGAAGGTTTCCGCGAAATCAACGATTTCCTCAGCGAAATCAACATCAAAGGACTGGCGCTTCCGGACAGGGCGCCGGAGATGGAGCGGGTGTTTGTGGTCTATCCCCTTAGTGCCTTGCAAGTCCCAAGTCCCAAATCCCAAGCCCCAAGCCACAGGGAAGGCCAAAATTTAAAGTTCAAAGTTCAAAGTTCAAAGGAAACTACGGAATCTGAAACCTACCTCGCCGGCAGGCGGGTCCGAAATCGAAAACCGGAAATCGGAAATTCCATCACTCCACCACTCCATCACTCCAATACCTTCCCCCCTTCCCCCCTTCCACCAGTCTCCCCTTCTCCCCGTCCTCCCCTGCGACCCAACGAGTTCATCGCCATCCGCCACCACGAGATCAACAGACTCGCAACCTCTCCCCTTCGCCATCATCCGGAAAAACTACTGGCCTGGCAAAACGCCAACTTCGCCGATGCCAGCGGATTTGAACTGCATCGCCACCTCAGGGCCATTGACAACAACTGTCTGCTCAGTAAGTTGCCGATTTCGCAATTAGCCCATCCCAACGAGGTTTTTATTTCGGAAGCAGAAGCGCAACAAAGGTTCAGCCATTATCCGCAACTGCTGGAGAACTCCAGAAAATTACCGGAGCAATGTGAAATGAGTTTTGATTTTAAAAGCGTTAAGAACAAAAAAACGTTTACCGGCAGCCGCTACGACGACCGCATATTATTGGAAAAACTTGCCATGGACGGTTTGGCCTACCGTTACGGTTTGCAAAACAAGGAAGCCCTGCGCCGGGTCAATCACGAACTGGAAATCATTGATAAGCTTGGCTTTTCGGCCTACTTTCTGATTACCTGGGACATTATCCGTTACAGCATGTCACGTGGATTTTACCATGTGGGGCGCGGCAGCGGTGCTAACAGCATCGTGGCTTACTGCCTGCGCATCACCGATGTGGACCCCATTGCCCTTGACCTTTACTTCGAGCGTTTTATCAACCCGCTACGCACTTCGCCGCCCGATTTCGATATTGACTACTCCTGGAAAGAACGCGATGAGGTATTGGATTACATCTTCAAACGCTATGGGCACAAACACACTGCCCTGCTGGGCGCTATGTCCACTTTCAAAGGAAAATCCATCCTGCGTGAGTTGGGCAAGGTTTACGGCTTGCCCAAAACTGAAATTGACGACCTGGTTGAAAGCCGCCACAATCCGAAAATGGAAGGTGAACTCATCAAAAAAATTATGGCTGTCGGAACCATGATGGTTGATTTCCCGAATGTTCGCAGCATTCATGCAGGTGGTGTGCTGATTTCTGAAGAACCTATGACTTGTTATACTGCCCTCGATATGCCTCCAAAAGATTTCCCTACCGCACAGTGGGACATGTATGTAGCCGAAGCCATTGGTTTCGAGAAACTGGACATCCTGAGCCAGCGAGGCCTGGGGCATATTGATGAATGCGCGAAAATCGTCCTGAAAAACCGGGGCATCAACATTGACGTGCACAAGGTAGATGAGTTTATGAAGGACCCGCAGGTAAAGCAGCAACTCCGCACCGGCGAAACCATCGGATGCTTCTATATCGAAAGTCCGGCCATGCGCGGTCTGCTGAAAAAATTACAATGTGACACTTATCCGATTTTGGTGGCGGCAAGTTCTATCATCCGTCCGGGCGTGGCGCGTTCGGGCATGATGAAGGAATACATTCAGCGTTTTCACAATCCGAAGGGATTCAAATACATCCATCCGGTGATGGAGCAACAGTTAAAGGAAACTTTCGGGGTGATGGTGTATCAGGAAGACGTGCTGAAGGTTTGCCACCATTTTGCCGGCCTCGACCTGGCCGATGCCGACATCCTGCGCCGCGCCATGAGCGGTAAGTTTCGCTCGAAACAGGAGTTTGAACGCATCCGCGACCATTTTTTTGGCAACTGTCATGAACGCGGTCACCCCGAAACCATTGCACGGGAAGTGTGGCGACAGATTGAGTCTTTTGCAGGGTATTCTTTCTCAAAAGCCCACTCTGCATCTTATGCGGTTGAAAGCTTTCAGAGCCTCTACCTCAAAGCTCACTTCCCCAACGAGTTCCATGTGGCGGTGATCAATAATTTCGGAGGCTTTTACCAAACCTGGGTGTACTTTAATGAAGCCAAACGCTGCGGCGCAAAAATTGAACTTCCCTGTGTGAATCGCAGCCGTTACAAAACATCGCTCACCGGCGATACCATTTACACCGGTTTTATTCATATTCAGAACCTTGAAACACGTATTGCACAGGAAATTGAAACCGAACGCGATAAAAACGGGATTTTCAGTAGTTTGCAGGATTTTGTGAACCGTATTCCCATCGGTAAGGAGCAGTTGCTTCTGCTGATACGCACCGGGGCCTTCCGGTTCACAGGAAAACGCAAACAGGAATTGTTGTGGAAATCCTATGTGGCAGGAGCCAACACTGCCCCCCGAACATCCCGAAGCACACTTTTTGATGAACCACTGAAAGAGTTTACCCTACCAGAACTTGAGCATAGCAAGCTTGAGGATGCTTACGATGAAATTGAGTTGCTGGGATTCCCGATAACGCTTGGTTATTTTGATATGCTGGAAGAGAGGGACAAGGGACGAGGGGCGAGAGGAGAGGAAATACAGGGAAAGAGGGACGAGGGACGAGGGACGAGTGATGAGGAAAGACAAGGGGACAAGGAGAGCGGGAGACGGGGAGAAAGGGTTGGGGCGGTGGCTTCAACAAGCTCAGCCACCTCGGGGACACTGAGCTTGTCGAAGTGTCCAATTTCTGCCACGGCGGGCAAACCGGATTTCCTTGGGACATGGGACTTGGTCCCGTACGTATGGGATGGGGCTTGGGACTTCAAACCCGGTCAGCGTATCCGGATCCCCGGCTCACTCGTCTGCATCAAATACGTAAGTACCACCCGCAAAGAAATCATGCATTTTGGTACTTTCTTCGACTGCAACGGCCAGTTTTTCGATACGGTGCACTTTCCGCCGGTAGTAAAAAAGTATCCGTTTCGTGGATATGGCATTTACCTGCTCACCGGGAAAGTTGTTGAGGAATTCGGTTTTACCAGCCTGGAAGTGGAACGTATGGAGAAGCTGCCGATGAAAAGGGACCCGAGGTTTGTGTGAGATGTGATGCTGTCCCTGAATCGCTGCGCTCTCGGGATTTCGCTGCACTCAAGATGCGGTGATAGAGTAATACAGTGTCTTGTCTGCCAAAAATATGGTCTTGCGGGCGTGCCTCGCCGAAGGTGGATTGGAAGACGGATTCAGTGATGCAGTATGCGGGTATACCGGGAAAGAGGCAGGGATCGCAACCATGAAAATTTTTATCAAGATACTGGTTTTTACATTTTTATAATTTTTCCGGTACCTGATTTCTCTCCCTGCCTGATGTCCAGAATATATACACCCTTTGGCACAGGTGGCAGCGATACCATGCAAGACCTGCCTGCAAGAAAACTTTGCCTCATCAACAGCGCTCCTGACAGGGAATAAACCTCAATATAAATTTCATCATTATTTTCAGCATCCACAATCTCAATTGTAAAAACGCCATGATTTGGGTTAAGATTAATGCTGAAGAACTGGGAGTCAACAAGTTTCTGAGTGATGACTGCGCCTGTGGCATTGAATTGTTGTTTAGCATCGGCAAGTAATGCAGGAGGTTGTGTACATAAAAACTGCACCTGCTCTATTCTTGCTGATACATTTGCCCCTGACTCAACAGAAATACCAGTCAAAAAACTGATACTTTTACCAGCTTCTAACACCACATTGCTGCCTGCTTCAAACACAACATTACGAACAACAATCGAATTCAGGGCTGCAAAACAGGAGTCAGAACCTGGCAGGAAAGCCTGGTTCTC
>CAYQRU010000173.1:0-6185 GCA_964419945.1 uncultured Bacteroidales bacterium
GTTAAAAATGTAATTGGTATCGCCTCAGGAAAAGGAGGCGTTGGTAAATCAACAGTAGCGGTAAACCTGGCCATTTCCCTCGCCAGAAATGGAATGAAAGTGGCTTTGGTGGATGGAGATATTTATGGGCCTTCGGTTCCTAGAATGTTTGGGATTGAAGATTCCAAACCGGAAGTTCATTCTGATAATGGCAAAGAAGTATTTTATCCAATCGAACGCTTTGGAGTTAAAGTCATGTCAATAGGTTTCTTCATTTCCCGGAACCAATCCCTGATATGGCGTGGCCCTATGGCTTCAAATGCCATCACCCAACTCATTGAAAACACGGAATGGAGAGAGATTGACGTGATGATCATTGACTACCCCCCGGGAACCGGCGATATTCAGCTCACCACGGTTCAAAAACTTGACCTGACCGGTGCACTCATTGTTACCACGCCCCAGGAAATTGCCCTGAACGATGCACGCAAAGCAGCTTCTTTGTTCACGCACCATGATATCCATGTTCCGTTGCTGGGTGTTATAGAAAACATGTCATGGTTCATACCAGCCAAACATCCTGATGAAAAATATTTCATTTTCGGAAAAGATGGTGGTAAAATTCTGGCCGGTGAACTGAACACGAAATTACTCGGCCAGATACCCCTTGTGCAGGAAGTTGGAGAAACTGCCGAAAAAGGGCTGAGCATTTTTAATCAAACCGATCAGAGCGTGGTAAAAGCTTTTGATAAACTCTCAGAGGCGATACTGAAGCAAATTAAATTTGTGGAGCCAAATGCCCAAAGATAACAAGACGCATAATATTAAATTCCGCGTTGCCTATTCCGATACCGATCAAATGGGAGTAATGCATCATTCAAATTACCTCAGGTATTTTGAAATGGCGCGCTATGAGTTACTCAGGGATATGGGTATAAGCTATTCAGAAATTGAAAACGCCGGAGTGATCATGCCGGTTATTCAGGCAAATGTTGATTATAAGAAACCGGCAGTTTACGATCAACAAATACAGATTGAAACCAGAATCGCACTGAATAAAGGACCCCGGATGGTTTTTGCTGCTGATATGTTTAATGAAGCCGGAGAAACCATCTGCAAAGCAAAGATCACTCTCGCTTACGTTGACAAAGAAAACCGGAAAGCCTGCTTTCCTCCTGCTATTATAAAATCAAAACTCCTAAATCTAAAATTTAAAAATTGACATCATGGATCACAAAAAATCAGGTTTTAACACCAAACTTATTCACGGAGGTGAAATCGAAGACGCTTATGGCTCAGCCACAGTACCGATTTATCAAACGTCCACCTTTTCTTTTGAAAGCGCAGATCACGGTGCACAATGCTTCTCCGGGGAAAGTGAGGGCTATATTTATACGCGCATTGGCAACCCAACCATTAATGCGTTGGAACGCCAGATTGCATTGCTCGAAAATGGCTTTGGCGGCATTGCTGTCGGTTCGGGAATGGCCGCCGTAAACGTTATTTATCAGGGATTGCTTGCAACCGGCGACCATATGATTTGTTCCGGAGCCGTTTATGGCCCCAGCCGGGCGGTGATGGAAAACCATTACCCGAAATACAAGGTAGAAAGCAGTTTTGTGAACACAGCCAATCTCGGAGAGGTTGAAAAATCTTTCCGCCCCAATACCAAATTACTTTTTATTGAGACTCCTGCAAACCCAACCATGGATGTTTCAGACATTTCGGCCTGCGCAGAAATTGCTCACCGTCATGGCGCTTTGCTGGCTGTTGATAATACTTTCTGTAGCCCTTATCTGCAAAAACCTCTCGATCTGGAAGCCGATATTGTGATGCATTCCATGACCAAGTTTATAAACGGTCATGCTGATATTGTTGCAGGTATTGTGATTGCAAAAGATCCGGCAGTGTATAAGAACCTGAGGAGCATCATGGTAAACATGGGCTGCAATATGGACCCTCACCAGGCTTATCTGGTGCTGAGAGGAGTCAAAACTCTGGGCATCCGCATTGACCGCGCCACTGAAAATGCACAGAAAGTTGCGGCTTTTCTTGATTCCCATCCCAAAGTTGCATGGATCAAATACCCCGGATTAAAGAGTCATCCGCAATTTGAACTGGCCCAAAAACAAATGAAAGCGCCGGGGGCAATGATCAGCTTTGGTTTGCATGGCGGATTTACTGCAGCAAAATCGCTGATGGACAATGTGCATCTTGCTCTTCTGGCAGTTTCTTTAGGCGGAGTGGAAACATTAATTCAGCATCCGGCATCCATGACACACTCAAAGGTTTCTGTTGAACACAAAATCAAAGCAGGAATTTCTGATGACCTCGTTCGGTTGGCCGTAGGCATTGAAGATGCAGATGATATAATTGCGGATCTGGAACAGGCGCTGAAAAAATCCTGAATGTTTAATTCAGACGTTGCAAAACCGCCCGGATACGAACCTTTAAAGATTGGTGTCATGACCCAATAGAAGAGCTTGTTACACAGATTTTATTAGTAATTTTGTCTTGTTGATCAAGCACTCGTTTTGATCATCATTTGATTATCAACAAGCTAAGATTATGAAAAAAACTCCATTATTCTTTACCCTTGCTTTCACGATGACATTACTTAACATCGTTTCACTACAGGCGCAACACCAACGCCGTTTTGTTGCCGAATGGGAACCTGCCTGGGGCACCCTTATCCGCTGGCCGCTCGGAATACCTTCATCTCTTGTGGTTGAACTGGCATCTGATGATAGCCTGTACGTCCTTGTAGCAAACCAAAGTCAGAAACAACAGGCAGTGAACACCTTTACATCGTGGAGCGTAAATCTTGATCATGTACAATTCATTACAGCTCCTACCAATTCGCACTGGACGCGCGACTGGGGGCCGCATTATGTTTTTAATGAACAAGGTGTGGCCGGTATTGCCGATCCGGTTTTTACCGGTTACCCCTGGGTGCCGGGATGTTTTATTTCCACTGCCTTTCCCGATCCGAATGAGGTCAACCTAAAAGACGAAATCCGCTACACCAACGACAATTTGGTTAACGGTGTTCTTGCCAGCGCTTTTAATTGTCCGTTAATTTCACTTCCCATGTTCATGACCGGTGGCAATGTGATGGTGGACGGAAGGCAAACAGCCGTCAGCACACAGCAGATGCTTGATGAAAATTTCCCGGGCATCACCGGGGCTCAATTCAGGCAGTACGCTGCCGACAGTCTCGGTATCACCAATTTCATTATTGTCAGCAATCCTGAAGTATATGGAATCCAACACATTGATTGCTATGCCAAATTTCTCGATGAAGAAACCATTCTTGTAAAAAAGGTTCCCACTGCACACCCTGAGTATAATTGTTGCGAGGCTCTGGCCGGACAATTGGCCAATGAAAACAATGCTTACGGCCAGCCTTACAACATCATTAGGATTTTTTGTGGAAATTACAGTGGTAATAATTCAGCCGCATATACCAACTCGTACATTCTTAATAAAAAAGTGCTCGTGCCCTTGTTTGGCATTTCGCACGATCAGCAGGCGCTGCAGGTTTACCAGAATGCGATGCCTGGCTATGAAGTCATCGGATTTCAGTGGAGCAGTTGGTACTACTACGATGCGTTGCATTGCAGGGTCATGGGAATTTTCGACCGTTACATGTTACGGATTGAACACAAACCCCTGAGAGGCAACGTTTTTTTCAGAGGGGTTCCTGTAATAAAAGCCCGTATTGATGCCCGTTCCGAAACCGGCCTGGTCCCTGATAGTCTGAGGCTTTTCTGGCGTGCAACAGGGCAAACAGCATGGAATATGCAGCAACTCACTTATCAACCAGGCACCGACTCTCTGGTAGCAATTATTCCCGGATCAATACCAGGCAACACTTATGAATATTTCATCACAGCCAGCGACTTTTCAGGCAGGAGTGAAACACATCCGCACTCCGCACCCGCTGGCTATCATAGTTTCACTTTCACCGGGTCGCTTTCAGATATTTTTTATGGCCAGCGAACAATCAAGCTGCTGGTTGAGCCTTCTGTTTTCAGTAATACAACTTCCATTCGGTTAGAGCAGCCAGTAAGTGAAGGAAAAATAAGTATCTGGTCAACTGCAGGCATGAAGGTCAGGGAACTGGGACTTCCGGTGCAGGTTGTTCATGCCCTGACCTGGGATGGAACCGACCAGTCTGGAAACCTTTTGCCGGCCGGTGTTTATATGGTGCAGTATGTTGGCAATGGTTCTGTAATCGTTGAAAAATGTATGCTGGTACGGTGATAATCTGAACCATTATTTTAATAACTATGATTGGCTATATCCATGTTTACACAGGTAACGGCAAGGGCAAAACCACCGCTGCGTTTGGATTGGCATTGCGCGCAGCAGGTGCAGGCAAAAAGGTTTTTATAGCCCAGTTTGTCAAGGGCATGCATTATGCCGAACTGGATGCCCTGAAACGGTTCGAACCGGAAATAACCCTTAGACAATATGGACGCGGTTGTTTCATCATGAATGAACCCGAAGCGGAAGATATTGTACTGGCGAAACAGGGGTTAGCAGAAGTTGCTGAAAAGATATGGTCGGGAATGTATGATATGGTGATTTTGGATGAGGCCTGCATAGCTTTATACTACGGGCTTTTCTCTTTGAATGAATTGATGAGAGTCATCACATCAAGGCCTGAAACGACGGAAATTGTCATAACAGGTCGCTATGCACCTCCTGAGTTAATTGAAATTGCCGATTTGGTTACTGAAATGAAAGAAGTGAAGCATTACTATCAGAAAGGTGTGAAAGCCCGGGAGGGAATTGAATACTAATCTTTTAACAGCCTTTTAATGGAAACAGTATTTCAGATTTTACAGTTTTCAATTGACATGAATGGTCGTTAAAGCTGCCAGACATTTGTCTGTATGAAGATTGTTCAGCATATGAACTAAAAATCATGACATGAATACTTTAAGAAATGAAATCTTAAGCTGCATGAAATGTGGATTAGCGGTTTTACGACAAAATGTGATTTTCGGAGAAGGGAACAGTCATGCCGGGATCTTATTCATAGGGGAAGCACCTGGCAGAGAAGAGGATTTGCAAGGCAGGCCTTTTGTTGGGAAGTCCGGGCAATTACTTGATAAGATATTGGAAGCCTGTGGTTTCAGCCGTTCTGAGCATGTATTTCTCAGCAATATTGTCAGGTGCAGGCCGCCGGATAACCGTATCCCCACTCCGGAGGAAGCCTCAATGTGCATGCCCTGGCTGATTAGGCAAATTGAATTGATCAACCCTGAAATAATCATCTTGCTTGGCGCAACAGCCTTAAAATACATGGTTGGCCCGGAACTCCGGATTACCAGGGTGCATGGTCAATGGCTACAGTGTTGTAACAGATTGACGATGCCAGTGTATCACCCAGCAGCTTTGCTTCGCGATCATTCACTCAAACGGGTTACCTGGGAGGATTTCAGGAAAGTGGTTCACAAATACCGGGAACTTGTAAATCCGGATCATTATTCAGCCTGGGTTTAAGATCCGACACAAAATAGCCGGGGCGATCTGCATTTAAAAATGGATTTCCATTACTGTAACCAGAAAATTATTTCCGAACAAATTTTCGCTTATAGTAGTTTGAATAAATAACTGCAGCCGGATTATGACCGGTTACCCTGTCCTTCACAATAAACGTGGTAACCGGCGCTTTTGAATACCGGGTAAACAATATGTCATGTCCTATGCACAATCCCACAATGATATTAAGGTCGGTTTTAAGATCGTTGAACACCAGGGCCTGGCCAATGGGATTGCAAATGGCCTCAAAGCGGTTTTCATGGATCTGCCTGAGATTATAATTTTTCTTGTCTGTTCCTGTAAATTTGCAACACAGCGTACACACAGTGAATTTATTTTCGAGGATATCCTTCAGTACCTTAGCCTCATTGGTTAAACCCACACAATGAGCTATTCCAATTTTCTTGTAACCCATTTGCTCCGCAAAAGCAATGATCTCTTCGATTCGGGTCCACTCCATATAGTGATCTCCTTCGATGCGCGTTGAAACTTCGAGTATTTTTCTGTTTTCCTCTATTTCATATTCTTTTCCGATAACCTCGACGTAAGCACTGAAGTCCTGGCCTCGAACACAATCTTCACCGTTATAACAGGGATAGGTATTGCATCCGGCACAATTTCCTGTATTCTCATTTTTATTGTTCATGGAATCT